>JACIWG010000268.1 GCA_014361085.1 Nitrososphaeria archaeon | reverse complement strand
AAGCTAACTGCATTATTTTGGGTGGAGATATTACATTTAAAACGATAGTGCCCCTCGTCAAAAAGAAAGATGGGAAAGTGTATCTGAAGTTTTTGGGAGAAAATGTCGTCTTAAATTCTGAAAACGAAGTAGCTGTGATGGAGAAGAGAATAAGGTCTATAGGATTTTATCCTCATATAATGAGTGAGGAAGAGTTTAACGAATTTGCTTCGGACAAAAAGAGGCAAGAGGAACTCTTTGAGACACTTGTTGTTGAAATGATAAAAAGATGGCTTTCTATTGCTGAAAACAAACTTAAAGATAAAAATGTAAAATGCTTTATTTCTCCTGGCAATGATGATAGTAGAATCGTTGACGATTACCTAAAAAGTTCAAAATATATAATCTATCCGGAGGAACAGGTTGTCAGAATAGATGAATATCATGAAATGATTACTTTGGGTGTTTCAAATATTACACCCTGGCACTGTATAAGGGACGTGGAGGAGGAGGTAATCGAGCAGAAGATTGAGAAACTTGTTTCTCAGGTTAAAGATCTTAAAAACTGTATATTTAATATACATGTGCCACCTTATGGAACACCTTTAGACTTAGCTCCAAAACTTGATGAAAACCTAAAGCCTATAGCATTACCTACTGGGGGAGTGGACATGGTTAACGTTGGAAGCATTTCAGTAAGAAAAGCAATTGAAAAATATCAGCCTCTCTTAGGACTCCACGGTCACATACATGAATCACGTGGAATATTTAAAATAGGGAAAACATTATGTGTTAACCCTGGAAGCGAGTATACTGAGGGAATTTTAAAGGGATTTCTAGCTGATATTACAGAGAATGGTATCAGAGATTATCTTATAACTACAGGCTAAAACTTATATAATTTTCAATCAATATTTCTGCGAACAAGTATGGGCAAGCTAACATTTGAGGATATAATAAGATTGGTTGAGGCACCGTATCCGGACTTCGAGTTAAGACCTGGAAAAACAGCTTTAATCCTTATCGATATGCAGAAGTTTGTGCTTGGAGAACATTATGTCAAGGCAGCGGTTAAAGCAGGATACAGTGAAGAGGAGGCGTGGGAGGCTGTTAGAGAATATGATGAACGTGTAAAAAATGTTGTCAAGAACGTTCAGAAACTTCTTGAAGTATGTCGTAGAAAAGGGTTCGATATAATCCATGTTAGAATACAGGGGCCTACAGATAACCCAAGGCATACGGCGAAGGTGAATAGGAAGATTGGTTTAATAATACCGCCAGAATTTGAGGATGGAGAATTCATTGACGAGGTTAAGCCTTTACCTGGCGAGCTTGTTATTTCTAAAACAAATGGGGGTGCATTATCTGGTACAAACCTAGATTTTATACTCAGAAACATGGATATTGACAGCCTCATAATTGTAGGCTTTCTAACAGACCAGTGTGTTCTAGCAACATCAATTCATGCAGCAGACTTAGGATATGATGTACTATTATTAGAGGATGGTTGTACAACAAGGTCAAAACAACTACATGATGCAGTACTACTTGCACAAAAAGACGTATGTGTAAAGGTTAAGAAAACTGAGGAAGTTCTAAAGATTTTAGAAAAACTTCCTGACAAAAGTTAAACCAAATTTTTAATCCCACAACTTTTTATTTTTCTAAAATGCCTTTAATTTTTAAATATTCAGTTTTTAAAGCATATGCGGATGTTCGAGGGACAATCGTGGTTTGAGTGGGAGGAGCTTGCTGACAAGGCTTATAGGATAGTTGAGGAGGCTGAAAAAAATAATATAATTTTAAGAAATTTGGGTTCACTT
>JACIWG010000027.1 GCA_014361085.1 Nitrososphaeria archaeon | reverse complement strand
AGACTATACTTGCTCCCTTTGCCTGAGCAGCTAATATGCATGCAAGTGGAAAAAGGTCGGGGCAGTCTGTGACATCAAATTCTATAGCCTCTAAATCAGATTTTTCTACAACAACCTTTTCTCCTCCAACATTAACCTTTGTATTCATCATTTTTAGAATTTCGACAATCGTTTTGTCCGCTTGCACACTTTCTATATTCAATCCTTCTACAGCAGCTTTGCCACATAATGCTCCGGCAGCTAAAATGTTTGCAGCTGAACTCCAGTCACCCTCCACCTTGAATATGGTGGGCCTATAATTTTGCGGATGAACTTCAAACATGTTTTCTCCAGAAATTTTTATGCCAAACTTTCTTTGAACCTCCAATGTTAGCCATATATAGGGTTTTGAAGAAGGCTTTTCACAAAATATTAACGTTCTCTTCTCACAAGATGGTGCTATTAAGAGGATGGCTGAAATAAACTGTGAACTTATTTCACCGTATACTTTAACCTCTCCACCCTTAGGCTTTCCTTTGACCGAAATAATCATATCGTCTAGCCTGCATTCTACACCAAGCTGTCTTAAGGCTGCTAGAAGTGGCTCAATCGGTCTCCTCATCAAATTACTGTTTCCAGTAAGCTTGCATTCGCTTCCAACAAGGCTGCATACTGCTGTCATAAACCTTAGCGTGGTTCCAGAGCTTCTACAGTAAATTTCTCTTTCAGGAGCCTTCAGTCGACCACCTTCCACAATAATCTTATCACTTTTAAAACTAAATTTTGTTCCAAGCATCTTCAGCGCCTCCAAAGTTGCTTTCGTATCATCACATAATAGTGGTGTAATTAGTTCACTTTTTCCATCCGCCAAGCTTGAGCATGCAAGTGCCCTATGTGTAACACTTTTGGAAGGAGGTGCCTTTACAACTCCATCTACACAGCTCCTTTTAACGAGAACTATCATAGTATACCATCACCTTTAAGAACATTGACTATCTTGTCAGCGACTACTTCAACACTACATTCTGTTGTGTCAACGATGTAGTCTGCTGCATCAAGATATAATGGCATTCTTCTTGCTAGAAGCCTCTTGACATCCTCAATAGTAAATGTGTTTCCAAGCAGAGGTCTTGCACCCAACTCGTTTAAGCCTCTCTCAAATATTGTTTCTGGCGTCGCATATAAAAAGAATATTATGCCATTACTCTTTAATGCCTTAACATTTTCTTCACATAATATGACTCCTCCACCACAGTCTATAACAACATTCCTCATCTGAGAAGTCTCTTTAACAACCTCCCTTTCTAGTTGCCTAAAAAACGCTTCACCTTCATCCTCAAATATTCTTGATACGCTTTTATTCACCTTACTTACTATAAGCTCGTCCGTGCTAACATACTCTTTTCCAAGTCTGCGTGCAACCACCTTTGCTACAGAAGTCTTTCCAACGGCCATAAAGCCTATGAAAACAACATTTTTTCTCATAAAAGGTCTTTTCTAAGAGCTTCTAATGCTGTTCTCCTCATTTCCTCGACAGGCGCCTTTATCCCCGTCCAGATTTCGAAAGATAGTGCAGCCTGGTTTACCAGCATGTCTATACCACATATTATATTACAGCCAACGTCAGCCGCTTCTCTTAAAAGTCTCGTGTATATCGGATTATATACTATGTCCATTACAGTCATATCCATTTTTAGGAAAGCCTTTGGAACCAGAGTCTCTTCAAGATTAGGGAACATTCCTACAGAAGTGCAGTTTATGAGCAAATCCGTATTCTCTAAAGCCTTCTTTAGATTTTCTTCCTCGAGCTTGGCTGCCTTACAAGATATATTCATTTCACAGCCTATCTTATCTGAAACTTCTAAAGCCTTTTCCACACTTCTGTTTAAAATTATTATTTCAGAAGGTTCTTCTCTTGCAATATAATATGCTATTGCTCTTGCTGCCCCGCCAGCGCCCAATATCAGAATCCTCTTACCTCTGAGATAGAAGCCTTTATCTTGTAAGGCCTTTATTGCACCAGGTCCATCAGTATTATATCCTATAAGTTTCCCATCCTCGTTGACTACAGTGTTTACTGCACCAATATTCTCAGCCAGCTTATCCACCTTATCCAGATAATTTATTATCTCAACCTTATGCGGTATTGTAACATTTAGTCCTCGAATATTTAAGGCCTTCACACCATCTACCGCCATTTTAAGCATACTCTTTTTAACCCTGAACGCTACATATACATAGTCTATGCCAAGTTTTTGGAAAGCAATATTGTGTATTAGTGGTGAAATCGTATGCTCTATAGGGTCACCGATGAGGCAGCATACTTTACTCTTATACTGCATTATGTCATCAACTCTTTAAAGTTTCTTGGAAAATTTTATAGAATTCTCTAAGATTTTCTATACCTACTTGTCCCGCAGCCGACTCTAAACCTTCATCAATTGATGCATAAGTAAATTTGCTTCCAAAGAAGGGTGAAAGGATTCTGCTAACAATTCCCATTTCACCCATACAAAATGACACCAATTGTGCCAGACTAGATTCTTGTCGAATAAACTTTAGTATAGTAATGTTGTCCTCAAACTTTTTCGCAAAGGTAACTATCTTGCAAACGTCTGCTCCAACCTCAATTTCCCTTTTAAGAATTTTCTTTAATTCACAATAACTTGGTGTACCCTTAAAATCATGGTATGATACTATAACTTTTTTCCCCTTTGACTTAACTTCTTCGACAACTCTATTTATGTTTGGTGATAATAGTTCTATGTCAACATATTCTGCACCAAATTGAAGAGCCTTCAAAAGTTCCATAACACGTCTTTCCTCATCATTATACCACATTCCCCCCTCCTCTTTCCTCCTATTGCAGGCGATCCAAGGTCTCTTAAGCCTACTGGCTATGCTTGTCCAAGACTCTCCAATAATATCTATTCTAACCTCAATCAAATCTGACATGTTAGCCTTATCAAGACACTTTTCATCCAAGACCGTTATTACTGTACATAGTTTTGGACTATGCAGAGGCCATCACTTCCTTCAAAATTCTAGCTAACTGTTCCTTTGCAACTTCGACAACTTTAACCCTGCCTATTTCTTCAGGAACAATTAAAACGGTTTTACCATACCATGCCTTCTTATCCTTAACCATCTCCTCAACCATACTGTCCAATTCAATTCTCGCATTTGTGGGTAAATCGAACCTTTTTAATAGGTCAAGAACCTGAGTCTTTTCAGGAAAGCCCGTGAGTTTTTCAGCAACCCCGCATGCCATGCTCATTCCAATTGATACCGCGAATCCATGTTTTATCCTGTAACGTGAAAGCTTTTCTATAGCGTGGCCGAACGTGTGTCCAAAGTTTAATATTCTTCTTAAACCCTCCTCCCTTTCATCCTCTAACACAATATTCACCTTCATTTTAACACATTCTTCCGCAATCTTGTTTAGCACATTTTCCTCCCTATTCTTTATGGCTTCAACATTTTCTTCAACATATTTGAAGAACCTTCTATCACATATTACTCCATATTTGATTACTTCAGCCATGCCATTTAAAAATTCTTCATAAGGTAATGTTCGAATGAATTTTGTGTCAATTAATGTGAAAGATGGTTGATAGAAGGTTCCAATCATGTTCTTTCCATGAAAGTTTATACCATTCTTTCCCCCAATACTCGAATCTACTTGAGAAAGCAGTGTTGTGGGAACTTGAGCGAAATATATTCCCCTCATAAAAGTTGATGCAGCAAAGCCTGTGACATCACCAACAACCCCCCCTCCTAAAGCTATTGCCAGAGACTTTCTCGTGTAACCTCCATCAATAAACTTTCTCCATAGCATGCTTAACGTTTTAAGACTCTTACCTCCTTCTCCAGCTTTAACCTCAACCTTTTCAACATCTCTACCTTTAATGTATTTAATTACATTATCAAGCCATATTTTTCCGACAACATTATCTGTTACAATACATACTTTAGAAGGTTTTATCCTATCAACCTCCCTTTCCAGAAAGTTTAATGCCTCCCTTTCCACAATTATACGTCCCAGCCTACATTCAATTATCATCTTAAATATTCAGCTCCTCAACAAGTTGTCTGAACATTTCAAAATTAAGTTGCTGCTTGTTGTCGCTTAAAGCCTTTTCGGGTTCAGGATGTACTTCAACCATTAAACCATCACTGCCTACAGCCTTTGAAGCCTTAGCTAACGGTATCACAAGCCTTCTTGTTCCAGCAGCATGAGATGGGTCCACTATTATAGGTAAGCTTGTAAGCTCCTTTACAATCGGCACTGACGCTAAATCTAATGTGAACCTTGTCTCGTTGACAAAGGTTCTTATCCCTCTCTCACATAATATTACATTCTTGTTACCTTCGCTCATGATATATTCTGCAGCTGAAAGCCATTCTTCTATAGTTGAACTAAATCCTCTCTTTAAAATAGTGGGCTTACAGGTTCTTCCTACCGCTTTAAGTAATGTAAAATTCTGCATATTCCTTGCACCAACCTGAAGAATATCTGCAACCTCACATACCTTTTCTAGCTGATCAGAATCCATTACTTCTGTTACTACAGGCATTCCAACTTCCTCTTTAACTTCTCTCACAACCTTTAATCCTTCAGCACCAAGTCCTTGAAAAGAATAAGGTGAAGTTCTTGGCTTGAAAACCATAGCCCTTAAAACGTGTGCACCGTTTTCTTTGAGAAAATGTGCTGTCTTTAAAAGCTGTTCTTTAGACTCAACAGCACAGGGTCCAGCCACTATCGTGAAAGTCTTCCCAAACACAATATTTCCAACCCTTATACCTCTATCCCTTTTCTCTAACACTAGTTTAAGATTCAATCGAATCACCTTCAACAAAAGACTTAACCCTTTTCGCCAAACTATTTTCGTCAAGCTCGAACTTTTGTAGTAGTCCAATATAGTCTCTTGAAGATTCACCAAAAATGTCCATTATACCAAACCTCTTTATTTTGAAACCTTTTTCAGAAAGTAGTTCGCATACAGCTGATCCCATTCCTCCCAGAACATTATGTTCTTCAAAGGTAACAACTTTATCCGTCCTTTCGCAGTATCTTAAAAGGTCTTTATTTAATGGCTTAATCGTATGTAAGTCCACTACCTGTGCCCTTATATTATCCTCTAACAGTATCCTCCTAGTTTCAAGGGCAAAGTGAACCATTATACCGCAAGCTACTATTGTAACATCATCTCCCTCCTCTAGAATGTTCGGTTTTCCAAATATCACATCCTCTTCTGCAGTATACACTTTCGGTGAATAGTCTCTTCCAATTCTCATATAGCATGGTCCCTTTAACACTATAATTTGTTCTAATAGGCTTCTTACAGAAACAGAGTCTGAGGGTACTAAGACGTTCATATTGGGTAAAATTCTCATTAACGCTATATCCTCTAGACACTGGTGTGAGGAACCGTCTGCATAGTCGCTTAAGCCAGCGTGTGTTGCAACAATCTTTACATTTAAATTATCTCGTGAAATTGTGTTTCTAATCTGCTCCCAAGCTCTTAGTAAAAACATTGCAAATCCTGTTGCTACTGGAATAAATCCTTCAATTGCAAGTCCAGCGGCTATTCCCATCATATCCTGCTCACTTATTCCGACATTCAAAAATCTTTTAGGAAACCTTTCCCTAAAATATGAGCTTCTTGTAGAAGCGCCTACATCAGCATCTAAGACAATAACCTTATCATTTTTTTCACCAATTTTCACCAATTTTTCTCCAAAAGCCTCTCTCAAACTTACGCTTACACTATCCAATCTGCTCCCTCCATATTCTCACATACTCTACATATGTTGGAATATAGTAGAATGCTTTCCTATCAATATGCTCTATTCCACCATTCCTTTCAGTAAAGGCTATTATAGCAGTCGGTTTCTTCTGATGTTTTTCTATTTCCCTTAATATGTAAACTAGCTCATCGATTTTACGTCCATCAACTTCTATCACATCCCATCCGAAAGACTTCCATTTGCTGCTTAAGGGTTCTAGCATCTTAACTTCTTCTGTCGCACCATTCATTTGATAGAAATTTCTGTCAATTATCGCGATAAGATTGTCGAGATTGTTTGCTGAAGCACTCATGGCCGCCTCCCAAATCTGTCCCTCTTCAAGTTCACCGTCACCTAAAAGGACAACAACTTTTCCTTCAACATTTTTTAGTTTTTTACCAATAGCTATACCTACACCTACAGACAAACCCTGACCCAGAGAACCTGTTGAAACTATAACTTCTTGCAAAAATCTTTTATCCGGATGCCCCTGAAGTCTTGAGCCTGGAGAGCATAAGAATGCAAGCTCGTAATCGTCCAATATGCCATGCTGTGCCATTACAGCATACAATGCTGGTGCAGCATGACCTTTGCTCAAAATAAAAGAATTTTTAGATTCTGTTACATTGGGTTTAAATACTTGAAAGATGGCTGCTATAATATTTGCTGATGAAAGTGATGAAGGAAGATGGCCCATTTTAGCCTGATATATTTCAAAAACTATCTTTGATCTAATTTTTGATAGTAATTCCCTATAATCTTCTTCCAAGACACTCTTTTCACAGTCACCGATATCGTTTACATTCTCACGATAATCTAGTAGTTCTAAAACAATTTTACCAACTTCAGTAAGCTTTATTGGACGGGGTTCCCCAACTCTCCCATATTCAACCAACCCCTCTTCTTTCAAAATTTTCAGATTAAGTTTTAGTGTTGAAAGAGGTATACCTGACTCTTTAGAAAGTTTTCTCAAAAACGCTGAAGCAGTATAATTTAGGTTTCTTGAGACTGATGAAAGTATAAGTTTTTGGTTACGATTTAATGCCTTCTCCAATAGTCTTGCAATAACGGCTCTATCATCCCCTTTAAGGGAAGATAGAGGTTCTATGGATATTGGAATTGGTCGCCCATACTCACCGGCAAAAGTTGTGTAAAGGGCATTTAAAAATATAGTGGACAGGTGAACATAACCTTAACAAAATAACATGCCATAACCTTGCATGAATTAATCATTAGTCATATAATGTTGACCAATAGATTTATAAACCTCATATTGTCATCCAACTGTCCAACACATGAGCACATTCGAAATAGTGGTTAATGGACCCGAATATACTATATGCCTACTTGATGTAGGTATCTTGTCAATAATCCTTATCCTTTAGGAGGTGATGGTGATAGCTAAACTTTCAGGCGCTCAGTCCCTCATCGACTCCCTCCAAAAAGAGGGTGTTGAAGTAATTTTTGGACTACCTGGGGGTGCAATATTACCTGTCTATGACATCCTTTACGAATCAAATATTAGACATATTCTTGTTAAGCATGAGCAGTCTGCAGCACATATGGCTGACGGCTACGCTAGAGCAAGTGGAAGGCCTGGTGTTTGTATGGCGACTTCTGGCCCAGGTGCAACAAACTTGGTTACTGGAATAGCTAACGCGTACATGGATTCCTCTCCAGTAGTTGCTATAACTGGACAGGTTCCGAGAACGATGATAGGCAAGGATGCCTTCCAGGAAGCTGATATTATAGGAATAACTACTTCAATAACAAAATACAATTTTCAACCGAGAACTGTTGCTGAAGTTCCTAAAGTTGTGAAAATGGCTTTTAAGCTTGCTACGTCAGGTCGACCTGGTCCAGTATTAATTGATATTCCAAGAGATGTTCAAGTCGAAATTGATGAAGTTGATGAAGTTGAAGATAATCATGTTAAAGTTAGATCGAATGTTTCTCCGCATCCTCTTCAGGTTAAAAGGGCTGTTGATCTACTGGTTAATGCTGAAAGGCCAATAATATTGGCTGGTGGAGGTATAATTTTATCTAATGCTTCTGAAGCATTGCAAGCCTTAGCTGAACTTTTGCTTGCTCCAGTCGCTACAACATTGATGGGTAAGGGCTGTTTTCCAGAAAATCATCCGTTATCGCTTGGTGTTGTCGGAATGCATGGCTCTCCTGAAGCAAATAAGGCTATTCTTGAAGCTGATGTATTATTGGCCGTAGGCTGCAGGTTCTCGGATAGAACAACCTGTAATATTTCAGACTTTTGCCCTGATGCGAAGATAATACATGTGGACATTGATGCATCTGAAATTGGAAAAAATAGGTTGGTTGATGTACCAATTGTTGGAGACGCTAATATCACGTTATCTAAAATGTATGAGATGTTGACCAAATGTTTAGTTAAGCGTGAGGATAGTCTGTGGTTCAAAAGAATACAGGAAATAAGAGAAGAATGCAGTAGTATCGAAGTTTTTTCTCGAGATGATGGTTTATCTCCTCCAAAAATTTTAAAGGAGGTTAGGGAAATTGTTCCACCAGATACTATTGTTACAACAGAAGTTGGTCAGAATCAGATGTGGGCTTCACTATACTTTAAAGCCTATAAGCCAAGGACATTTATTACGTCTGGCGGCCTAGGTACAATGGGCTTCGGCTTTCCAGCAGCACTTGGAGCTAAAGTCGCGAAACCAGATGTTCCTGTTCTGGATATTGCAGGAGATGGAAGCTTTATAATGACCTCCAACATGCTTATCACTTCAGTTAACGAAAATATTCCCGTAATAGTCCTAATATTAAATAATTCCATGCTAGGTATGGTGGCACAGTGGCAAAGGCTCTTCTATAATAGAAGATATTCTGCTGTAAAATTGGTTAACCCAGACTTTGTCAAGCTTGTCGAAGCATGTGGTGCTAATGGTGTGCGCGTAAATTCTCTTGATGAACTCAAGAATGCACTATTACAGGCTCTTAAAAACGATGTTACAACTGTAATTGACGTGCCAGTTTCTCCAGAAGAAGACGTCTTCCCCATGGTCCCACCCGGTAAAGGTTTAAAGAATATGATATTTAACGCGCTTAAGACATCATCCATTTTAACCAAAAGGTCTAGTAAAGCTCCTAGGGAGGATTGAAAATTATGAATGTAGAAAATAGTGTTTTTGAAACTCATATCGTTTCAGTGCTTGTTGAAAATAAGCCTGGTGTTCTCTATAGGGTCGCTAACCTTTTTAGAAGGAGAAACTTTAACATTGAAAGCATTTCTGTTGGGCCTACCGAGCGTAAGGAGTTTTCTAGAATGACGATAACCTTAAATGGAGACAATGCTACGGTAGAACAGTTGGTTAAACAGCTTTCAAAAATAGTAGATGTAGTAAAAATATCTTTGCTTAATCCTAGAAACACCATTTTAAGAGAACTTGCACTGATTAAACTGCATGTTAAGGATTCTAAGGTAAGGTCAGATATATTAAGTTATGCACAGATCTTTAAAGGTAAGGTTGTTGATGCAGCAGAGGATACGATGACCGTGGAAGTGATAGGCACACCTGAAAAGATAAACGCTTTCCTAAAAATAGCTTCATCTATAGGGATCAAGGAGATGGCTAGAACAGGTTTAACGGCAATAGAAAGAGGTGGGTAGATTGGCTAAAGTATACTATGATAATGATGCAGACTTAAAGTTTCTAGATGGAAAGGTTGTATCAATAATAGGGTATGGTAGCCAAGGCCGCGCTCAAGCCCTAAACTTAAGAGATTCTGGAGTAAAAGTGATTCTTGGTTTGAGGGAAAATGGGCTATCCTGGAGAAGGGCTGAAGCTGACGGCTTCAAACCATACACTATAGCTAAGGCTGCTGAAGAAGGGGATATAGTGCACATTCTAATTCCAGACCTTGAGCAGCCTCGAGTTTATGAACAGCATATTGCTGAAGCAATGGATGCTGGAAAAACGCTTGCATTCTCACATGGTTTCAACATACACTATAGGCTTATAGTTCCTCCATCAAACGTTGATGTGATAATGGTTGCGCCAAAGAGTCCTGGAGCAAATTTGAGGGAAATGTATCTAAAGGGATTCGGTGTTCCAGCACTATTTGCTGTAGAACAGGATTATAGTGGTCAAGGTAAGCATGTCGCCTTAGCTTTATGCAAGGCTTTAGGCTGCACAAGAGCCGGTGTTCTCGAAACAACATTTAAGGAGGAAACTGAAACAGACCTTTTCGGAGAACAGGCTGTACTGGTAGGAGGTTTAATGAGCTTAATAAACACAGGCTTTAAAGTACTCGTTGAAAAAGGATATCAGCCTGAACTCGCATACTTTGAAGTATGTAATGAAATGAAGCTCATCATGGATCTAGTGTACCAAAGCGGTTTCACAGGAATGTTAAACGCCATATCTGATACAGCAAAATATGGTGGTATCACTGTAGGCCCAAAGGTTATAGACGAGCATGTTAAAGAGAACATGGAAAAGGTTTTGGAAAGGATTCAAGATGGCGAATTTGCTAGAGAATGGGTTGGTGAACCAGATTTAAGCCGCCAACGGCTTAACAAGCTGATGAAGGAAGTTTCAGAATATGATATAGAAAAGGTGGGTAAAATTATTAGGAGGATGGCCGGGATCGAAAAATGATTGCAGACGAATACGTTGAAATCTTTGACACAACTTTAAGGGATGGGGAGCAGACTCCAGGCGTCTCTTTAACTCCTCTTGAAAAGCTTGAAATCGCAAGGCAGTTGGATAGGCTTGGCGTAGACGCTATAGAAGCAGGATTTCCAGTAGCGTCACAGGGAGAGCTTGAAGCCGTTAAACTTATTGTGAGAGAAGGCTTAAACTCTGAAGTTTATGGTCTAGCAAGAGTAAACAAAAACGATATTGACGCGGTAATTTCTTCTGGTGCAAGCAACATACACCTCTTTATAGCGACCTCAGATATTCACCTAAAATACAAGTTGAAGCTTTCAAGGGAACAGGTTCTAGAAAAGGCCGTAGGTGGTGTGGAATATGCTAAAGCGCATGGTCTTAAAGTCGAATTTTCTGCAGAAGATGCAACCAGATCAGACATAGAATATCTTAAGAAAGTTTACAAAAGTGTAGTGGATGCTGGTGCTGACAGGATTAATGTACCTGACACTGTAGGAGTGATGACTCCTGCAAAAATATCACAAATTATAAATGAGGTAAAAAGTGTGGTTAATGTTCCGATAAGTGTACATTGCCATAACGACTTCGGATTAGCTGTAGCTAATTCTCTTGCTGCCGTAGAAGCTGGTGCAAGAAGGGTTCACGTTACCGTAAACGGTTTAGGTGAGCGTGCTGGAAATGCAGCTTTAGAGGAAGTTGTGATGGCCCTACATTCCCTATACGGTAGAAAGACGAAGATAAACACTCGCCTTATATATGAAACGTCAAAGCTTGTTTCACAGTCTACTGGTGTCATAATTCAGCCTAACAAAGCTATCGTTGGAGAAAATGCTTTCGCACACGAGTCTGGAATACATACACATGGTGTACTTTCTATGCCCCTAACATATGAGCCCATAGAACCTGAAATTGTTGGGAGAAAAAGGCTTATCCAGGCTGGAAAGCATGCAGGTACACATGGTATAATGGCGAAGCTACAGGACATGGGCTTCCATCCTACAGAAGAACAGTTGAAGGAGATAACTGCGAAGGTTAAGGAGCTTGGTGATAAGGGAAAGACTGTCACGGACACAGACTTGGCTGCGATAGCAAGGTCAATAATAAGGAGAGGTGGAGAGGAAAAGGTTATAGAATTGGTTGACCTAGCAGTTATGACCGGATTCAAAGTTGTTCCAACAGCATCTGTGAAACTTCTTTTGGAAGGAAAAGAGTATGTTGCAGCAGAAACGGGTGTGGGT
Organism: Nitrososphaeria archaeon; assembly: GCA_014361085.1. Lineage (GTDB taxonomy): Archaea > Thermoproteota > Nitrososphaeria > JACIWG01 > JACIWG01 > JACIWG01. The sequence continues at coordinate 2,331 of JACIWG010000027.1, read as the reverse complement.
CCAGTTGATGCAGCTGTAAAAGCTATCCAGAAGGTTACAGATTCACTGGCAAACATTAGACTAAAAGAGTATAGGCTTGAGGCCATAACAGGCGGTTCAGACGCACTGGCTGAAGTTATAGTTAAAGTTGAAGACAGGAGTGGAAATGTTATGTCAGCAAGATCAGCGGGAGAAGATATCGTTATAGCAAGTGTTGAAGCAATGATAAACGGTATAAACGAAATTTTGAGAAAAAGAAAGGATGCTAGAAGTCAGTTAAACCAAAATGTATAAGTTTTTATTATGGTGTCTAAAATGAATTTGATAGAAAAGATTCTCGCTAAAGCCTCAGATAGAAAAGAAGTTGTACCAGGAGAAATAGTTGAAGCAAGAATAGACTGTGCAATGGTTAACGAGATAACAGGCCACCTTACAATAAAATATTTCAATGAAGTTGGTGCAAAAAATGTTTGGGACAGAAATAAGATTGTGATAGTTATAGACCACACTATTCCAGCTGCAACTGTTGAAGCTGCAGAATTGCATAAGATAGTAAGAGAATTTGCTAGAAGGCATGAAATAAAAGCATTCTATGATGTTGGAAGAGGAGGTATTGCACACCAGATTATGGTTGAAAAAGGACATGTCCTCCCAGGAAACGTGATAGTCGGAGCAGACTCTCACACATGCACATATGGTGCTCTTGGAGCCTTTGCAACAGGAATAGGTTCAACTGAAATGGCATCAGTTTTTATTAATGGAAGACTGTGGTTTAGGGTTCCAAAGGCTATTAAAGTAAATGTTTTCGGCAACTTCAGAGAATATGTTACAGCAAAAGACCTTTTTCTAAAGATTGCACAAACTCTAGGTGAAGATGGCGCAAACTATATGGGTATAGAATTTTGTGGTCCAGCAATCGAAAACATGAGCATAGACGGTAGACTAACATTATGTAACATGGTTGTTGAAGTCGGTGCAAAGGCAGGCATTGTTGCAGCTGACGAGAAAACAATATCATACTTAAATGGTAGAATAGAAGGCAACCCCACCCTATATGAGAGCGACAAAGAATCAGTCTATGAAAGAACGCTAGAAGTGGATGCCAGCAGCCTAACTCCACTCGTAGCCTGCCCAAACTCAGTTTCGAATGTTAAACCAGTTCAAGAAGTTGAAGGCGTAGAAGTTGATCAAGTTTACATAGGCTCATGCACAAATGGTAGACTAGAAGACCTCCGTATTGTAGCAAAAATTTTAAAGGGTAAAAGGGTTAATGAAAGGACGAGGCTTGTTATTGTTCCAGCATCACAGGAAATTTACCTTTCAGCATTAAAGGAAGGCCTTATCGAAACATTCATAATGTCAGGTGCTGTTGTAGCAAACCCAACATGCGGCGCATGCTATGGAGGACACATAGGTGTTCTAGCATCGGGAGAAGTTTGCCTCAGTACAACAAACAGAAACTTTGTTGGAAGAATGGGCAGCCCAAAATCGAAGGTCTATCTCGCCTCTCCAGCGACAGCTGCAGCTTCAGCCATAGAAGGTAAGATTGTTGACCCAACATCATTCTCTGGAGGATGAAAATTTTGAAGGTAACTGGACATGCTCTAAAATATGGTGATGACATAAACACTGACCTCATAATTCCTGGAAAATTTTTGACACTAACCGACCCAAAAGAAATGGCTAAGCATGCAATGGAGGGACTGGATCCCAATTTTACTAAAAAGTGTGAAGACGGTATAATTGTTGCTGGAAAAAACTTTGGCTGCGGCTCAAGCAGGGAACAGGCCCCCCTAGCGCTAAAGTATGCTGGCATAAAATGTGTTATAGCAAAATCGTTTGCAAGAATATTTTACAGGAACGCTGTAAACATAGGCTTACCCGTACTCGAATGCGAGCAAGCATTCGATGAAATTGGAGAAAATGATGTACTTGAAGTATATCTTGAAATTGGGACAATAAGGAACGTTAGCAGGGGAACTATTGTTAGAGCACAGCCTCTTCCAAAGTTTATTATCGAAATACTGGAAGAAGGTGGTCTGCTAAATCTTCTAAAAAAGCGTATTAAAAATGAGTAAAGTAAAAAATTCTATCAGAACAGATAGGATAAGTGTTTCCTTTCAAGGTGAAAGGGGTGCATACAGTGAGGAAGCTGTTCTAAACTTCTTTGGAAACATGGTGGAGGTGAAGCCTTTAATGGACCTAGATGAAGTGTTCGAAAGCGTTGAAAGTGGTGAAACAGAATATGGTGTCGTACCAGTAGAAAATTCTCTTGAGGGGAGCGTGAACCAAACATACGACCTACTGCTTTCAAGCAACCTAAAAGTATGTGGTGAAATAATATTGAAGATA
>JACIWG010000267.1 GCA_014361085.1 Nitrososphaeria archaeon | reverse complement strand
ACAAACTTTTTTGTCAGCATAACAACTTTTTCTCTACTAATTTTAGAGATTATTTTATCTACATATTCCATAGGCTAAATTATTTAGGTGGATATAATTAAGTTTTTAAAATTTTATGGAACAAAAGAGAATTTTAATGCAAATGTGTTTATTCCATCACTTAATTCCAAATTTATTGTATAAAGTAGTCCAGAAACAAATGTCCCATCGACCAAAGAAAACTTTAAACTCTTTACTTCACCACTATTAATTATCTGATTTTGGTTTGGATTCGCAAACATACCAGGAAACGGTGAAATCGATAGTATTTTTTCCTGTGTAATAGGCAATAATCCAACATTCTTTATATTCAATATAAGGTCGCTTCCCGTTGCATAAACGCTTTCAACTTCAGCTCTCAAGTGTCCACCGAACACTTTAAACACCATTTCCTGGCTTATCTCAGACCCTGTCCATCCAACTAAGACTTTAACCGTATAATTTTGTATTGGGTCAAAGGTTAAAACCTTTCCATAAATATCCTTTAATGCGTAAGAAAACTTCTGTAGTTCTCCGGGCGCTATCTCTGTTTGCAGCTTAATCTTTTCCGAAGGAAGGTTCGCGCCTCTCGGTCTCGGTTCAATGTCTAAAACTTCTATCCAGCCAATAGGAAGTGAGCCCATATTCCTTATTTCTACAATAAGCTTGTCTTCTACCGTGTATGCACTTTCAACTTTTCCTCTAACAAGTGAAAAAGCAAGTTTATCTAGGTCTTCTTTCAAATCATTTAATGCCATATTTAATCTGTTATAATTTTCTTCAAAGTTCATTAAACTATTACTGATTCTTCCCACTTTATCGTTTAAGCTTTTTAATTCAGAGTTGATTTTTGACATATGTGCATTAAACTGTTTGTGTTTTACTACATTTCCTCCTAAAAAGTAGGCTGTAAAAAACACTATCGCAACCAATAATATACCATATAGGCCATATCCGATTGAAATCATATTTGCATCTGATATTTCTAAGCTTTTAATTAAAGAAAATTTTGAAATATCAAACGATACTATCCAACTTAATCCTGTAAGTGTGCACGCTGTTCCAGCAAAAATGTTTAACTTATGATAAGCTACTGATGCAATTCCCAAGACTAATGAAATGGAATATGCTAATATAGAAATTATTATAATGTTATTATCTAGTAAGAAATTTAGAAGGATATCGTTTTTTGAATGATAAAAAAGATATTTGAACAAAGCATTATACAATCCGAAAAGGGTTATTTCACTTTCACTTTCCAAAGTGTATATTTTCAACAGTGGAAGAAACAATGAAATAAGAAGTGAAGCAAGTCCAGTACCTGCAATTACTCTATATGTTTTCATTTATCACTATGCTTTTATTTATAAGTATTTAACTTTTATGCAATATTATCATTTTCCTTTTCCAAATTGACTCAAATATTCTCCATAATTGCAAAGGGCTGACATTGTATAAGCTGCTTCCTCTGGTGAAGCGTAAGCTGGTATACCAAACTTCTCAAATTTACCCCTAATATAGAGCGCCATTTCTGTTTCACCTATGTCACATGCAACAAGCGGTTTGCTTCTTCCTTGAACTATTGAAGCTATTCCGTCAACATAATCCTCTTGTAGTCCAGGAACATGATGTAATCCCAATAAAATTATCCCATCCACCTTCACATCATTGTACACTATTTCAGTAACTTTGACTATCATGTCCGCTGTAACTGAGCCAGTTAAATCTATTGGATTAGAAATGGAAGCAAATTTTGGTATCTCTCCTCTATCCCTCATTTTTTCAAGCATTT
>JACIWG010000266.1 GCA_014361085.1 Nitrososphaeria archaeon | reverse complement strand
TCGAGCATGATATCAAGCTCGATATTAACATTATTTATTTAGGTTTAGTACATATTTATGTAGACAGAACCTTGAAGGCTATGATTCTAAAGCAGATTTCAAGAGTTGAAGACATGCCACTTAAGCTAGAAGATGTTGCGAAACCAGAACCTAGTCATGGAGAAATTTTGGTAAAAATTTGTGCATGCGGTATATGTAGGACAGAATTAGATGAGATTGAGGGTAGACGAGTTCCAAAACTTCCTATAATTTTAGGCCACGAAATTGTTGGTAGAATCGAGGCTTTAGGTAGTCATGTGAGACTGTTTAACTTGGGCGACCGTGTTGGTATAGCGTGGATATATTCTGCTTGTGGCAAATGTGATTTTTGTTTAAGCGGGCAAGAAAACTTGTGTGAAGAGTTTCAGGCCACTGGTTGTGATGTAAATGGCGGGTATGCAGAGTATATTAAAGTTAAAGAAGATTTTGCATTCAATATTCCTGAAAACTTTAATGATCTAGAGGCAGCACCACTCTTATGTGCTGGTGCAATAGGCTATAGGGCTCTAAAACTTACTGGTCTAAAAGACGGTGAAACAATAGGCCTATTTGGATTCGGAGCATCAGCTCATCAAGTTTATCAGATAATAAGACACTTGTATCCGAGAACCAAGATATTTGTCTTTACAAGGAGAAAGGGTGATATGCCAAGTTTGCTTGCTAGAGAAATGGGTGCAGACTGGGTTGGTGAGACTGGTGAGGCGCCTCCTGAAAAGCTTCACAGGGCGATAGATACAACACCTGTAGGCCAACCCATAATTGAAGCATTAAATTATTTGGAGAAAGGCGGTCGTCTCGTCATAAACGTTATTAGAAAAGAAGAATTAATACCCCAAATGAAATATGAACAACATTTGTGGTATGAGAAGGAAATTAAAAGTGTTGCAAACATTACCCGAAAAGATGTGCAGGAATTTCTTAATATAGCAGCTGAGGTGCCAATAATACCTAAGATCAGAGAATTTAAACTTGAGGAAGCTAATAAAGCTTTACTTATGTTAAAACGTGGAGAATATCATGGTGCTGGTGTACTAAAAATAGGATAGTTGGTTTATTTAATCTACGGCTTATTAATATATAATTTTGTGTTTGAAAATGGAACATTGATGTAGGAGGTGATATTCAAAAAATCTGGCTACTTCTTTTTTTATTAGATTGGTTTTCTAAACTTTTTATAGTTCTGGGGTAGAACTTGATATTTGATACCAGACCAAAAATGAAAAGAGAAGACCTATTTGATAGAGAACAAGAGCTTGAAGACTTACATAATAATCTTGATGTTCCTATATTGGTTATTACTGGTGTTAGAAGAATAGGTAAATCATCAATTTTGAATGTCTTTTTAAATGAAATTAGCTATCCTAGTATAGTATTAGATTTAAGAGCGTTAAGGAATAACTATGGTCTAAAAGAGTTTTATGAAATACTTTCTCAAGGCATTTGCTCTAAGCTTGAAAGCTTATCGATATAATTAAAAATGTGACTGCGATAAGAGTGGCTGGGAACGAAATAGAAATAAAGTGGAAGGGAAAAGGAGCTTTGAGTCTTACTTCACTTTTTGACCATCTTAATAGGAGAAGGATTATAATTGCTTTTGATGAAGCACAAAAATTGAGGGGGCCCCGTTCTAATGAAATTCTTAATGCAATCGCTCACTCATATGATTACAATAAAAATGTAACTTTTATCTTTACCGGTTCCGAAGTAGGTTTACTATATGATTTTTTGAAAATAAGTGATGCAAGTTCACCATTGTACGGTAGATAATATT
>JACIWG010000265.1 GCA_014361085.1 Nitrososphaeria archaeon | reverse complement strand
TTGGATATGATATAGTGTCTGAGCCTGAAAATGTAAGGAAACTTATCAGCTATCTTCCTGAAGAATCAGGAGCCTACAATAATTTGAGTGGACTAGAGTATCTTAAGTTTATGGCCTCCTTTTACTCTAAAAATAGGGAAGAAATTGAATCCTTTGTTCAAGAGGGGGCAAAGATTTCTGGCTTAGAGGGAAGACTTAATGATAAAATCAAGACATATAGTAAAGGTATGAAGAGAAGACTTCTTGTCGCGAGAACGTTGATGACTAAGCCTAGGCTTGCCATATTGGATGAGCCTACAAGTGGCTTAGACGTCTTTTACGCCCACTATGTAAGAGATGTGATAAAGGAATATGCTAGAAAATATGGTGTAACTGTCCTACTTTCAAGTCACAATATGCTTGAAGTCCAATATTTGTGTGGTAAAGTGGCATTAATAGATAATGGTAGAATTGTTGAGGAAGGGACTCCGGAAGAGCTGTTTAGAAAATATCAGTCAAATAATCTTGAAGAGGTTTTCATTAAGGTGAGTAGATATGGTTAATGCGTTAACAACATTAATAATTAAGGAAATTAAAGAGCTTCTAAGAGACCCAAAGATTCTTGTTGGAACAGTACTGATGCCTCTAATAATGTTTGGAATACTTGGTTCAATATTCAATATTTCCATGAGTTCAGCCCGAGAAAGTTTTGAAAGCATTTCTATCATTGTTGTGGATGAAGATAATGGCTGGGTTTCTAGTGCCTTCAAAAATTTTATAGAAAATTTTTCGGCGACAAAGGTTAATGCATTCTACGTCCAAAACCTTAATATTGCTTTAGAGGAGCTTAAGAGAACAAATGCTTCTGGAATAATAGTTCTTCCAAAAGATCTTTCACAAAATATTTCTAAAGGGGTTCGTGGAGAAATTTTTTCCTACGTTTCCCTAAACACACTTTCAATAATGGAGCAGGGTAAAGCTGCAACATTCCAGTCTTTAGTGGAAGCCTTCAACAAAATACTTTCATTACAGATAATTTCAAGCAAGATACCTTCTATGGATCCAAGCTTTGTTTCCAACCCTATTGCTGGAGGATACTATACATATTTTAGGGGTAATGTTGTAAATATTTCTCCTCAAACAATAACTGGAACACTCTATCTTCAAATGATGATGATGCCAATAGTTATCATGATAATGCTCTTTTCAGCCATGACTATGGCGTCAACTGCAATAGCTTTAGAAAAGGAGACAAAGACGCTTGAAACGCTTTTAACATTGCCAGTTAATAGACTTATAATTTTGGTTGGAAAACTTTCAGGCTCACTTTTTGTAGCAGTTTTAGGAACTGTAGCCTATCTATTCGGTTTCAACTATTACATGAGTTCCCTAACAGGAGGCTTTGTAGAGCAGCAGAACATTGACCTTTCAGCTCTCGGCATAACCATCACACCTTTAGGCTACACTCTAATGGGAATAGTATTTTTTATATCCATCGTTGCAACATTAGCCCTTGCAGTATCATTTTCAGTATTTTCAGAAGATGTTAGGAGTGCACAAACTTCTATAAGCTACATTTACATTATCATCCTTGTACCAACACTAATACTTATGTTCATAGACATAAACACTCTTCCAATGATAAGCCAAATTCTAATATACCTTATACCTTTCACGCACACACTTGTTGCTACAAAAAATATTTTGATAGGCGATTACACACTGCTACCATTAAACATTGGATACCTAACAATATTCACTGTAGCCATATTGTATGTGGCAGCAAAACTTTTTACAACAGAAAAAATCTTTACTACAAAAATATCATTCAAAAGAAAAA
>JACIWG010000264.1 GCA_014361085.1 Nitrososphaeria archaeon | reverse complement strand
TTAAACCTTTTCCCAAACCTTCCTCGCTTTCATTAAATAGTAGTTGCATGCCTAAACATATTCCGAAAATTGGTATTCCTTTAGAGGCTGAATCTATAATCTTGTCTCTAATGTTCTCGATCTTTTCTGATGCTGATGTAAAGTTTCCGACGCCAGGTAATATTATTGCAGAATATCTTTCTAAACTTTCACCATCATTAAAAATTTTTGTTTGCACATTTAATCTTTTAAAGGCCGCTATTAGGCTGAACATGTTGCTTGCTCCATAATCAATTATAGCAAACTTCATTCACATCATCCCCTTTGAGCTTGGAGTTCCAATTCTCCTTTCATCATAGGACCATGCTTCTCTTAAAGATAAGGCTATTGCTTTAAAGACTGCCTCAATTTTATGATGAATATTTTCACCTTTCAAAATTTCAACATGTAATGTGCATGGAATATTTTTTGCAAAAGTTTCTATAAAATGTATTATGTCCTCACATGCCATGTCCTCAACCCTCTGCTTTTCAAGATTAACTTTTATTGACACATACGGCCTTTGGACTAGGTCTACGCTGGCCAATGCTAGTGCATCATCCATGGGAACTATTGCGTAACCGAACCTTTTTAACCCGAATCTGTCACCTAATGCATTTTTTATAGCCTTTCCTAAAACTATTGCAACATCTTCTACAATATGATGTTTAAGGTCTCCTCTAGCCTTAACCTCTAAATCAATTAGCGAGTGAACAGAAAGTTCATTGACCATATGGTTTAGGAAAGCTATTGGTGTATCAATTGAACATTTTCCAATACCATCCAAATTCAATGAAACCGAAATCTCTGTCTCCTTTGTCTTGCGCTCTAATTTTGAAGTTCTCATTTATTTACTCACCCACGTATATTTTTAAATACTTTTGGTAGCATGTTCACATTAGAAAGTATTAGTTCTGCATTCGATTCAATAAAATATTTTTTTACAATACCTTTATTTGATGAAATTATTCCAGCAAAAAATATGTTCTGTGACTTTTCCTTCGCCCTTTTGGCTAAGAGTAAGTCTTCCGCTGCATCTCCAACATAAAGTGTTGGTTTACCGCATGCTAACTTTAGCAATGGTGTTGGTGAAGGTTTCTTAAACTCATGCATGTTAGTGTATCCTTCTCTAACTATATCTTCTATGAAAAAAGAATTTTTTACATCAAAGTATTCTTCAAGGTCTTTAATCTTGTACTCTACTGATATTCTTGAACGGCCTGTAAGCAAGTACATTTTGTAATCAAAAAGTTCTTTTAGCGTGTATAATGTACTCTTGCTAACATACAACTTTTCTAATTCAATATTCCCACTCTTAACATTCACTGGCGGTTCCATATTGTAAATTTTTTTGAAAAGCTCTTTTCCATAGTATATTGCATCAAAAGCCTTTGCAAGGAAACTTTCACGAACATTTAATGGTTTCCCAATCAATTCAATAAATTCTTTAAGTTCCTCACACGTACCCTTTTTCTCACAAACTTTTCTTGCATACTTTTCTGGGTCTCTTACCGGATCCACTTTAACACTTTTTAGAAAGTTTTCGTACTCTAACTCAAGCACTCCTATTCTGTTAAAACCTTTAGCTTCTACATTTTCGTTTTTAATCCACTTTATTAAACTTCTAGCCTGTTCCTTTGATAGTGTTGTGAAAAGGAATAGTGCTATCGCGTACGTTGAATCCCAGTCGTTGTTGTAAATTCCTGTAAACTTAAGCTTTTCAATTTCCTTGAAGCTTATAAACCTTTTTTGAGGAAACGGTTTAAAGATGAGTGATAGAGTCTGCTTTATAGTCCTCCTATAGG
>JACIWG010000263.1 GCA_014361085.1 Nitrososphaeria archaeon | reverse complement strand
TAAGCTTTTCAAAAACACTTCCAACTGGAGTCTCATACTTTCTAACAATATATTCGCCCTCATATTTTACAGTTAACTCGACATCCGACATATATTCTATGTAGCATGGTCTGTAGCAGAGTAGAGCCATGCCCATATTTCTTGCAATCCTTTCTTTTTCACCTCGGGGAAGATGCCTATCACAGTGTGCAAAAGGAACTCTATCCGATTCACGTTTTTCAAGGAGAGATAGTATCGTTTCCTTTGGACTCATAATTATACACTTTAAACATAAAAGATGCGGTTCTTTCACTTAAAAATGTTTAGCATACCATGTTAATGGCTGATAGATTATAATAAATTTTAAATAGAAAAGGTTTTAGCCCTAATATTCACAACAATATATTTTTTATAAATAAAATCTTATAACAAGTGTATAGATTACTCTATACCATGAACAAAAAATTTGCTGCCATAACTATTGCAACCATTCTCATTCTAATTTCTGCAGGCATATTCTATTACGAGTATGTTAAACGTGAAGCTTTAAGGGCATGTGAGATAAGTTTGGCTGATGTGCGGGTAAAAAGTGTAGGCTTAACCAGCGCATCTCTTGAAATAGTATTCAGGATATATAATCCTAATAAGGTTACAGCAACATTAGATAGGGCTGATTACAGTGTTTATGCAAATGATATTTATTTTGGTGAAGGACACATTACAGGCCGGGTTGACGTTCCTGCAAACAATACGGTGACTATAGTATCACCGTTTGATCTCTCATATTCTGGAGCTTTAAAAACTGTATGGCCGTATCTGACGTCTGGTGGAAAGCTTTTATGGCGAATAAATGGTACACTTCATATTGATACACCTTTAGGAACATTGGATATGCCATTTGATATAATAGCTTCCTAAGAATAATTTGTTATATGATTATATTTTGAGCAAATTGAAAGTTGTCCCAATCATAAGATTATGGAATAAGGTATGCGATAAAAAGATCAGCTGACCTGCCTGAACATGAACATGAGATGCCCGCTATTCTTTTAACATATACGTCTTTGAAGAAAGGTTTAGCCAATTTTTCGATCGAAGACGGATTAAAACCTAAATGTATGTCACCCATTTCTTCTCGAAATTCTTTGAAAGAATGTTCACATAGGTCAACAATCACTGCCTTACCATTATTTTTTAAAACATCCTTAATACTTTTGAACACCCTTTCTACATTTATACAGTGGTGTAGCATAAGTGTCGAAAAAATTGCATCAAATTTGTCTGGAACTTCCACATATCTTCTTGCAAATCTTATACTTGATGCAATGTTTTCTGCAACACCCAAAAATGGTATAATGTAATCTGCTTTCTCCGCTAATATTGATAGCATTGTTGGTGTTATATCCATTGCGTAGAAGGAAGCTTGTGGAAAATGCTGATGAAGCCTATTTGCTATTTTAATTGTAAAGTATCCTGTGCCAGCGCCAACGTCAAGTATTTTTGCATCTGCTCTTAACTTGGGTGAAGATAGTAGATGATCAATTATTGTGTCAATAATACGTTTTAAACCTTCTTCTCCAAAATAATTTAATAGAATTTTATCTCTTTTTTCCGCTTCCTTTTCAGTAAAATATTCTATGTTCTTTAAAATTATATTAGTATTTGAAGCTTCAAGCTTCTCTAACAAATTTTCTAAATTCACCTTTTTTAAATAATTTTCTATGACAGATTTATTTGGCAATTGAGTATATATAGGATAAATTTTTATTATTTAAATGTTCTACATGCTATATTCTTTAAAAGAATTTTGGCTATTTTCCTTTAATTTACTGTATCTTTTTTTATTCAGCTGTAATA
>JACIWG010000262.1 GCA_014361085.1 Nitrososphaeria archaeon | reverse complement strand
AAGGAAAGCCAGAAAGAATTTTAAAGCTTAAACGAGAATGGATTATAGATGATGAATATGCAATTCAAGAATATTTTTGCGATCTTTCAAATCAACTTGATAAAGATTCAAATGCAGTAGATTACTCTGAACTACTAAATGTACTGGAAGTTAATTTCCAAAATTTCATCGAAAAAGAGTCCAAAAAGTTTGAAGATTTTCTAAATAAAATCAAATTTAATAGAAAAGAAGCTAAAAAAATTTTGCTAGGATATATATGTAAAAATTTAAAGGAATTGGGTAAGCTGAATAAAAAGGATGTGAAGAGAATAAATAATTTAGTTGAGCGATATTTAAAGGTAATCTTTAACGTAAACATTGAAGGAAAAGAGTTAAATAATTATGAAATGGAAAAAATTTTCAAACTACTGTTTGAGCAAAAAAGAATTTTAGAACTGGAGGTCTTTAGGTATATTTCCAAGTTAGGATATCCATGCATTCCAAATGCTACAATTAAAACTGTAGATGAAAGATTTCCAGAATTTGATATTATTGTACTAACTAATTCAGGCATAAAATTAGTTGAAGTCACCGCATATGGAGAACCTAAAGAAAAAATTAGTGAAAAGAAGGAAAATCAAAACAAGTTAGCTATAAGTCAAACACTTCCTATCATTTTTGTGTGCAATGTTAGCGAAAAAGAAGAGTGTCCAAAAAAAGGATTATACACGATTCCATTTAAGGACTTGAATATGATTGGAGATTTATTAAAAAGAGGATAAGCTAATTGACATACTAATAAGAAAGATATTTACCTACCTTCTCCCCTTCTTTACTTATATTAAGTAGTGGCATGAGAATTTTTTATACAATATAATCAAAAATCCTTAATTATGAAAGTATCCGGATATGCCTTTAATTCTTTTTTGATTCTGTGAAAGAAAAAGAATACTGGACTCGGAAAATCATAACTTTCAATTCTCTTTATGAGATTCGGAGTAAACCCGAATAGGGCATCCGAAACCCCCAACTCGTCTTTCAATTCTCTTTATGAGATTCGAGATGGCATTTAGCAAACAAACGTAAAATTGTTATCGAGGCTTTCAATTCTCTTTATGAGATTCAATCCAAATCCACGGGCTGATAATCCTAATTGGGTATATTTCTTTCAATTCTCTTTATGAGATTCATGAGTGAAAAAATCGACCAGCTCCTGGATCAGATTGTCCACTTTCAATTCTCTTTATGAGATTCTAAATGTAGGAGAGAGATGAGATGTCTAAAAAATGGCTTCACTTTCAATTCTCTTTATGAGATTCAAACAATCTATTTAGGTAAGACAATAAAATTTGATATAACTTTCAATTCTCTTTATGAGATTCGTTGAGTTGAAGTTGATTTTTACGTCTGGTATGGTTTCTTTCAATTCTCTTTATGAGATTCCAAGCATATTTTTAACCGTTGACAGAAAATATGTTGACTTTCAATTCTCTTTATGAGATTCAAGAAATCCGAGAGAGGCTGAAATACATGAACATGAAATAATCTTTCAATTCTCTTTATGAGATTCAGGCTCAGCAGAAGAAAGATTAGCATGGCTAGCATGTGCTCTTTCAATTCTCTTTATGAGATTCAACCTGCCTGTTTGTTCCAAGCCTTCTCCTTTCATCTTTCAATTCTCTTTATGAGATTCAGACACGGAAGAAGAGTGAATCAATTTCACGTAGAAACATGCTTTCAATTCTCTTTATGAGATTCTATGATGAACGGGGAAATTGTTAGTATTGCGAGGATGATTACTTTCAATTCTCTTTATGAGATTCCCGCCCGGCAAGCTAATGTTTTTGTCCCCCTCCATGTGTTTTCTTTCAATTCTCTTTATGAGATT
>JACIWG010000261.1 GCA_014361085.1 Nitrososphaeria archaeon | reverse complement strand
TGGGAAAACTTTTTTCCATTAAATCAACCACCTTCCAAAGATTATAGATAAGAGCATTAAAGCTATTGCTAGAGCAAGGGCTATAACAACCCACTTTCCACCTGTACCAAACGCTATAGGTATGGGGCCGACTAATACTACACCACCACCTTCAACTTTAGTTTCACCAGATCCAATTTTAGTAAAAATTGATAATAGTATGCCTACAAATATTAGGATGAAACCTAACATGAAAAAGGCTAGCCCTAACTCTATAGGCAACATATAGTCATGGTTTTGAATGCTAAAATTTAAACATTAATCTCGATAAAATTTGTACGTTAATTGGTAAAATTTATAAATGTATTTTTAAAATGTATTTTTGGTGATACAAATGTATAAAATTAAAGTACTTCAAGGTTATAGGATAACATTACCAAAAGATGTTAGAGAAAGGTGGAACTTAAAAGTAGGAGAAGAAGTTGAAATTTTAGTTGAAGGAAGTAGGCTTATAGTCCGTCCAATAAAGTTGCCTTCAGACCCAATACAACTCCTATGCGGTATCGTAAGCGGAGAAAAAACAGAACTGAAGGAGATTGAGAAAGCAGTAGCTGAAGAGCTGGAAGAGAAAATGGAGAGGAGTAAATAATGTTTATAGACGCAACCATTTTTATAAAATGGATGCTTGCTGACAAAAATAATTTCACGCTAGAAACTGCTTTATCAGGGTACGTTTTAGAGAAAATTAATAGAGGCTATACTGCCTACACAACCTCTCTAGTTAAAGATGAAATTCTTATATGGCTGTCAAGATATAAGACAAGTAAGATCATGAACTTTATATTCAGTTTAAGGGCATTAACCAATTTAAAGATAGTTAACCCAACTTTGGAGGATGAAGAGTTTGCAGCGGAAAACTTTGGAAAATATCCTCTTGGAATATCTGACCTAATTAATTTAGGTGTAATGAAAAGATTGAATATAAAGGAGGTTGTTTCTTCAGATAGAGGGTTTGATACGGTTCCAGAAGTAAAGAGGGTTTTCGAAGAATTAAAGAATGAAAAGGGGTTTAAAGAGTTTTCAGAAAGGATGAGAAATTTGAACTATAAATTAAACTACAGTATTTGAAATATAAGTTTAATTAATATTTTGTTTAAGGTTTATGAAATGTATGAAAAAAGAGACGAGTATTTTGGGCAAATTTTAGAAAATTCACATTCTCCTTTAATTTTACAATATACAAGTCCAATAGAATATTTAGGAATATAATTTTCGCATTCATCCCACGGTTCAATGACCCCTTTTCCGTAGAAGCATAACCTTTTCCTTAAAAGTGCTTTTAAGCTTACCCGCTCTTTTATAACCCAATCCCATGACTGAATATAAACCCTTTTATCATTAAAAGTAACTTCTACGTATTCGTCTTTTTTAGGAACCTTTTTTACATCAATAGGAACCTTTTTGGAGGTTTCATCCCAATGCTTACAAGAGAGACAGCATTTCATTTAATGGTCACGTAATCTTTAGCAAATGAAACCCTTCAGGAAAAGCTATAACCTTAGTCTAAAAATTTTATGCATGCTCTTCTATAGACTTAATTATGTTTCCAGCTACAACTTCTATGCCAAGTTCTCTTGCCTTTTCATAAGCGTCTTCATCAATATTGACAGCGACAATAAATGTCTTCTCAACCTTCCTATTCAAAGCCTTCTCTACAGGTTTAATCTTTTCATAAAACCATTGAATTTGGTCAAGTTCCGCATAAGACTTTACTTCTATAAGGTAAAGTTTATCATCGCTTACCAAAACATCGACTTCAATTATTTTACCTTTTATTCCAGTATAAGTTCCATTTTCATCCTTTAGCCTAAACTTTGATACTTTCCCTGGCTCTATACCCTTTTCCTC
>JACIWG010000260.1 GCA_014361085.1 Nitrososphaeria archaeon | reverse complement strand
AAAAATTAAATTTTAGACAAGTTATCCTAACCTAATGGTATAAGAATGGGTGTAAGACTTTCGCCTCTAGTCAAATCTAGGAAGATATCTTTGTCTACTTTATCAAATAAGATTATAGCTTTTGATGCAAACAATTTACTTTATCAATTTCTTGCATTGGTCAGAATGCCTGATGGCACACTTTTTAAAGACCATAGAGGGAGAATAACTTCACATTTGCTTGGTGCCTCTTTAAGAATCACTAGACTTATGATTGATTATCAAATTAAGCCCATACTAATTTTTGATGGTACACCAAACATATTAAAATTGAAGGTACTCGAGGAAAGAAGGGTGCAGAGGGCTAAAGCGCTCAAAGAGTGGGAAGAGGAGATAAGAAGAGGGAACTTAAGGAAAGCCTTTTCTAAAGCTGTTGTTTCAGCAACATTGAGTAAAGATCTTGTAAATGATTCTGTGGACATGTTTAAGCTGATGGGTTTACCAGTAATATTCGCACCGGAAGATGCTGAAGCACAGGCAGCATACATGTGTGAAAGAAATATGGTGTGGGCTGTTGCCACACAAGATTATGACGCCCTACTTTATGGTTCACCAAAGATTGTAAGATATGTAACAATTCAGGGTACAGATTTTCTTCCATCAAAGAAGATTGTTAAACCATTAGAACCAGAACTCATAAGTTTAGATGAAACATTAAAAGCTCTTGATTTGACAAGGGAACAACTAGTTGATGTCGCAATTTTAGTTGGGACAGACTTTAATAAGGGCGTGAAAGGGGTTGGGCCAAGAAAAGCCTATAACCTGATAAAAATTTATGGAAGCATCGAAAATATTCCCCCTGAAAAGATTAATGGCCAAATCGAGTACGTCAATGAAATACGTGAAATCTTCCTTTCACCAAAAATAACAAAAGAGTATTCCATATCCTTTGAAAAGCCGCAAATTGATAAGCTGATCGAATTTTATAGGGACAGAAACTTCTCAGAAAATAATATTGAAAAGATAGTTGAAAGGCTTACCAGATTTTACACGGATTTAGAGAGACCCAAATTAAGTGAATGGCTTTAAAAAAATTCAACAATTTATTGCGTTTGAAACTTCCATTCATCAATATTTGTGATAATGTCCTTTAGAATGCTAGTAGCATCGTCTTTAGCTAGGTAAAGGAATACGCCTCCAATATGCTTACAAAACTGTTTTGTCGAAAGCCTTTTCCTCCAATCCTCACAATCGTGGATAATTGTTTTGTCTATTAAATTTATTTTGAAACTGTAATCCTTAACTGCTCCGGCCAAGATATTGTTTTCATGCACAATAATTTTCACATTATCCTTTTCCTCTAAAGCTCGCTCCAATCTTCTTTTGTCCATAAAAAGTGAAAGCATAGCATTTAGGTCTCCGGCTAAAATTGTCTCATGACCTTTTTCTTTTATAATTCTAATAAACTCTTTATCAAAATATTCTAAAATTTGATTTAAAGCCTGTTTCTGCCTACTATTGATGGAGTTCAAAAGTTTTAGCATTTGCAATGCATTTTTCGGCGCATAACCTCGAAAATGGTTATTAAAGTAACCATATAATATTTCAACTTTAGATGCAATCTTATTCAATCTTGGAACCCATTCCTTAAGCTCATCTTCCCTATACTCATAATAGTACCATGGCCTACTGCCCCTTCCATGCCACCTAACATATGCAACCCTACCCGTTACCTCAATAACTGGCGGCAACAGTGGTTCGTCCACAATACAATATGCAACATTATATTTTCTCAACAGCCTAAAAATTTCTTCATTAAGCCAGCTTTCATCCCTAAACTCTGCAACAAAATCGTATCTTTCAACATCAAGAACCTCTAAAAATCTTGAAAAGTTTTCAGAAAGCTCTTCCCTAGTCTTAGGCGGCATT
>JACIWG010000259.1 GCA_014361085.1 Nitrososphaeria archaeon | reverse complement strand
GATATTTGGTGTTTTGGGTGGTAGATTGTCTGACAAATATGGTTATGTATTAGTCGCTTCATCTGGATTAATTGCTTCCGCTATAGCATTTTATGGACTTTCTACAATTACACTGGAATCGGACTTGAATTTTATAATATTGTGTGAAATATTGTTTGGTTTTGGTGCTGGACTTTTTATCGCACCTAACACTAGTTCAATAATGTCGTCTGTGCCTTTAAGTAAAAGGGGTGTTGTTTCAGCATTGAGAACAATATCTTTTAACATCGGATTCGTTTTAAGCCTCAATGTAGCAATCATTTCAATGGTGCAGTTTATACCGTATGATATTGCTTCAAAGCTTATTACGGCTGAAGGCCTTATAACAAATAGTGGAGGATACTCTCTTACAGATTTATCTAATGCCCTAACCAAATCCTTTGCTATACAAGCTATAGCTATGGCTTGCGCAATACCCTTCACTTTAACAAGAGGTATGCGTAAAAGGTCTATTTAGTAAAGTAGTGACGTTTTCATAACATTATTGATCGAAAAAAGCTTATATTTTTGTAACAGGTTATAACTTTTTGGACGATGATGGGATCGAGGTACACGTACGCTTATGCGGATGACGTTTATCCGCTAACCTGAGTCCAATAGCATACACCTACTAAATAAGGGATTTGATAATTAAACCTACAATACCAGCTCCCACAACTAGAAGAGAAACATTTACTCTAAACTTAACCATTAATATCAAGCACACTATGGAAATCAATAGAGTGACATAATCTACGTATGCGACTTTTGAAAGTGATATGAGCACAGCCAATATCGTTCCCACAACAGCCGCCGATATGCCTTTCAAAAAATTCTTCAACAGCATATTATCTTTTACCCTCCTAAATGAGGAGGAAACTATTGGAACTATTATGAAAGGTGGAAGATAGACTCCTAGAAAAGCTAATAGTGCTCCTGGAACCCCGGCAACCTTATATCCGATGAAAGCAGCTGTCTTCATAACAGGCCCTGGTGTAATCTGGCCTAATGTTACACCATCAAAAAACTCTTTTTCACTTACCCAGCCGAAACTTATGACGTCTGGACCAATTAATGGTATTATAACTAAGCCGCTTCCGAACAAAAGTGAACCTGCCTTCAAAAATTCTAGAAATATCATTAATAATGTTGGAATATGCGCAAGTGAAAGATTGAATAGGATTATTGGAGGTAATAGAAGGTTTAATCTTTTATAATCTTTGACAGAAACTGGTTTTAGATTATAGAGGATCACTCCGATCAAGCCTGAGACTAGAAGTATTATTGCCTCATTAACTTCCGTAAAATATGATACTATAAATGCTGCCATAAATATGCAGAATAGCTTCCAGTCTATTATGGAGGAGCGCCCAAGCCTGTAGCCTGCAACCAAAATGATTACGACTACAACAGGATTAATTCCATAAAATATGTCGCCTACTGCTGGCATAGTATGATATTGGAAATAAAGCCAGCTCAGAAACAATATTATTATAAACGATGGTGTAACAAATGCGAAGCCACTTAAAATTCCTCCAGCAAGACCTCTTTTGACATAACCAATGTGTATAGCCATTTCTGCGGCATTAGGTCCTGGAAGCATGTTTGTTATGCCAACCATTTCAGTAAACTCTTCCTTTGAAAGCCACTTTCTCTTTTCAACACAATCGTCTTCCATCATCGAAATATAGGCTAATGGTCCACCGAATGCTGTCCAGGAAAGCTTGAAAAAGTATAGGAAAAGTTCTAGAAGACTAACACTTTTTGGAGAAGACATATTTTTTTAGCCTCTGTTCTAGCAATCATATTTGTTAACGATAGGCATCCTCCATCCTAGTCCAAATGCCTTCTTGTGTATTTTTATGCATGGTGCAGCCTGCCACCTCTTATACT
>JACIWG010000258.1 GCA_014361085.1 Nitrososphaeria archaeon | reverse complement strand
GGATGAGAGGTAGTCGTTTTTGTATGTTCTCGATTAAAGTATTTTTTATTATTAATTCTATGGAATATAAGCTGGAACTTGAAAGATGTGTTTCTATATTATTTCTTTGAACACTTTGAGAAATTTTACACATTCTGTATGCTTATTTTCCTTCAATAGGATTTAGTGTAATATGTTTGTGTCTATTAGGTATATTCTATTCAGTCCACAGTTCTAATGCCTTATGTTGAAGTTCTACGGATGAAATTTTAAGGCCACTTAATAGACCCACTAATGATTCAATTTCCGCCTCTGAGGTAGTTAAATCTACTTGTTCTATAAAGTCTTTTATCGCAATTTCGACAGCTGTTTTTATTGAACCCTTTTTGTAGCCGAATAGTTTGTAGGCTCTTTTTTAAAGTCTTTAAGTAGCTTATCATCAATTAATACTTTTATCTCGCTCATAATTATTGTCTCATATGGGAATATGGCAAGGTTGTTAATAAGTTTTTAACTGATGGTGATCCTCGTGATTTTGATAACTTTTTCACAATAAAAGAAAAATATCTTACACTCTATTTTTTAGTGACAATAATTTATTTATTGGATTTGATTTTTTTGCTGTTTACCTTTTCCGCTATTTTGATGATCTCTTCTGGGCCTAGTTCCTCATACGACCCTGAAACACTTTCTGGTTTTGCGCTTGCGCTTATGAGCCCCGCCTTTGGAACACCATACGAATGAATTTTCTCTATAGCCCTTTTTGCGTCTTCTGCATCTATTTTCCCAATTTTTGCCTCATATCCTATGATTGGCTTTTTTCCTTTTGGGTCTAAGATTATTATGTCTATGTCGCCTTCCTTGTTTGGTAATATTGTATAGCTTCTTCTTCCACCAATGTGTTCTGCCAACATTTCTCCTAGGCTGAACTGGAACACTTTACCCATAATAGTTGAGACTAGATTTGCTTCTACCTTTTTATGGATACCTTCTGTGAGGTTAAGTTTTTGGTCAATATAGTATGCTATGGACACTACTGGAGACCTGTGCTTGAAATAGTATCTTGAGCCTCTCGTCTTCCACAACATAATTTTTTCTAGAAGCCCCATATCACACAATCTATCAAGTAATCCTGTTACAGTTGACAGGCCCCCAGCTATAATTTCATTTGATGCAAGAATACCGGATATTTCTGAAGGCTTCCATATACCTTCTCCAGTCAGTCGTAGAACTGCATCATAAACTGCTGTTAGAGACCTTTCCTCTTCTTCAAAAACTTCTCCAACAAGACCAGAGGATGAGGAAATTAGAGCATAAGCCTTGCTACAAATTTCTGAAACAACATCATCTTCTATAGATAACATGGGTATAACCCATGGATCTCGGATAATAAGAGCCCACATAAGCGTGTCCCTAGGTGTACTACAGATGTTCTTAAGTGAAAGAATCGCATCTTCATAGCTTATTATATCCATTTTAAATGGTGTAAACAAGCCTAAGAGAGGGCTTCTCCTATCAAATACCCTCTTCACTATTCCTAGACTTGAGCCGCTGGCCACAAGCTTGCCATTCGGATGCTGAAGAGCTAAAGCTTCCCAAAACTTTTCAGGAAGCCTCTGGAATTCATCAAGTATTACGGTTTCATTGCCTTCAAGTAATGATCTAATCTTCCTTACCGCCTCCTCGACATTCATAAAATTGATTTCCTTTTTTTCTTCAACTATCACATACCCTGACCTTGATATTACAAAGTAGTGGGCGTAATCAAAGATTTTTCTAAGCAAGAAAGTTTTTCCCGTTTTTCTTCTCCCATATACTAGTATCCATCCCTTCAAGTTCTTTATCGATTCCTCGTTCCTTTTCACTACAATATTCTTGTCCATTTTATTCTCCATAGAATATTCCTATAAGAATATTCCTATAAACTTTACTTAATTAAAATCGATA
>JACIWG010000026.1 GCA_014361085.1 Nitrososphaeria archaeon | reverse complement strand
GTAATATCTCTTATGCTCTTTTTTTCAATCGGACCCAATTTAGGTTCATTCTATACTATTAGTAAGCTAAGTGTGATCTTGTATATTATTATAGTAATGTTAAGCCTAATATATTTTGCAAGGAGGTTTTAGCCTTGGGCTTAATAAGTTGGGCTAGAAAAAGAAGCCCATGGATCGCCCACTTTTGTACTGGCTCATGTAATGCATGTGATATTGAAATTCTAGCTTGCCTGACTCCAAGATACGATATTGAAAGATTCGGTGCCATTCTAAGGGGAAGTATTAGGCATGCAGACATACTTTTAGTAACCGGTCCAGTAACCAGACAAGTAAGAGATAGATTATTAAGAATTTATGAGCAGATGCCAGAACCAAAGTATGTTGTTGCAGTAGGCACTTGTGCGATAAGCGGAGGTGTATACAGAAACTCATACAATATATATCCAGGTGTGGATTCAGTTATTCCTGTCACAGCATATATTTCAGGATGTCCTGTAAAGCCTGAGAATATAATAAATGGACTATCTTTTCTACTAAAAAAGATTGGTGAAAGTAAATGAGTTTTGAAGAAAGCCTCTTAAATGAGCTTAAATCAGTTTTTGGAGAAAATATAGTTGAATCTAAAATTTTTAAGAGAAGAATATTTTTGAAGGTGAGTCCAGAATATTATTATAAAGTTGTCGAATTTCTTGTAAAAGAAAAGGGATTATATCATCTTGAGACAATGACTGCAACAGAATTAAAAGATTATATTGAAATTATTGCCCACTTAGGTTTGTCCACATCAGTTTCTGTTAAAACAGCGGTTGATAAAAATTCTCCAAAGATAGTCTCCCTATGTAACCTGATACCTGGTGCAGAATTTTATGAAAGAGAAATAATGGATTTGATGGGTGTCGAATTTGATGGTCACCCTAACCCAAAACGTCTTGTTCTTCCACAAGATTGGCCTACTGGTGTACATCCACTTAGAAAGTCCTTTGAAACAAGACACAATCAGCCGTTAAGGAATGTTGGTGGTGAATAATGTCAACATTCGATATACCAATCGGCCCACAGCATCCCGCTTTACCCGAGCCTCTGCTACTAAAGCTTGAAGTTGAAGGCGAAAGTGTGGTAGGTGTTGACTTTGACGTCAGCTACATGCATAGAGGAATTGAAAAGCTTCTTGAAACAAAAACATATTTTCAAGGTCTCCCACTTGTCGAAAGAATTTGCGGTATATGCAATGCAGCTCACGGTCTCTGCTACACCTTGAATGTTGAAAAGTTGTATGATAAGGAGATTCCTTCAAGAGCACAGTATTTGAGAGTGGTTGTTGAAGAATTGAGTAGAATACACAGCCACCTCCTCTGGCTTGGTGTTGCAGCATTCGAGATCGGATTCAACACGATGTTCATGTACACTTGGAGGGACCGTGAACATGTAATGGACATGCTTGAGGCGATAACAGGCAACAGGGTTACAACAGAATACAGTCAAATTGGTGGAGTAAGAAGAGATATTTCACCAGAATTAGCTGAAAAGCTTTTGAAAACAATGGATGTTGTTGAAGAAAGAACAAAATATTATATTAAAGTTGCTCTAACAGAACCCACCATAGCCAAAAGAACACAGGGTGTTGGTTACCTGTCTCCTGAAGATGCTAAAGCAACATGTTCTGTGGGGCCAGTTATAAGAGCCTCTGGAATAAAATTTGATGTACGCGCTGACGACCCATACGCAGCACATGATGAAATCCCATTTAATGTGATAACATACGATTCCTGTGATGTTTTTGGACGTATAATTGTTAGAGCGCAGGAGCTTCTTGAATGTGTTAACATGATCCGATATGCCTTAAAAAATCTCCCCTCAGGCCCGTTCAGAATAAAATTGCCTATGAAGCCTAATGCTGGTGAAGCTCTTACAAGAGTTGAAGCTCCTAGGGGGGAACTATTACATTATACATTATGTGAGGGTACACCAAAACCTTATAGATATAAGGTTAGAACTCCCACTCTAGCCAATTTGGGCGCTCTTAGAGCTATGCTCACATCAAAGGGTAGGTATGTTGTTAATATTGGTGATGTTCCAATAATATATGGTTCAATTGACCCATGCATATGCTGCACAGCTAGAGTCCAATTTATTGACGTGAAAAAGGGTAAAGCTTGGACTTGGACACTGGATGAAATAAGAAATATGAGTAAGAAGGTGAAAGCATGAGTTTAGAATCGTATTTGATTGAAATGTTAAAGGTTTTAGTTTTCCCAGGCTTCATTTTCATCTTCATACTTGCCCTCTTTTACGAATGGTTCGATAGAAAGTTTTATGCGAAATTGCAGAATAGGGTTGGGCCACTCTACGCAGGCCCATTTGGAATCCTCCAGCCCTTAGCAGACCTTATCAAGCTTCTTTCTAAAGAAGATATAGTGCCAAAGGGTGTTGATAGGATGCTATTTACAGCAGCACCACTGTTCTCTCTCACGCTCTCAATATTTGCGACATTATTGCTTCCAATATTCTCTTATAAGGGAATACTTTCTTTTGAAGGTGACCTGGTTATTACTGTGGTTTTGCTAACATTCTTATGTATAATAACGTTCTTTGCGGGAATCGCATCCTATAATAGGTTCGCGATAATAGGTGCAGAACGTTCATTCCTACAGCTTATAGGCTATGAAATCCCCTTAATGATTTCAGTAGTGTCTGTAGCGTTAAACGCTCACTCGCTGAGTATCCAAAACATAGTTTTATCTCAAAAAAATATGTGGTATATTCTTGGACCCAACATTTTAGGCTTTATAGTTTTCCTTTTCGCAGCCCAAGCTGAGCTAGAAAGAATACCATTCGATCTTCCTGAAGCAGAGCAAGAAATTATTGCAGGATGGAATATTGACTATAGTGGTCGTAGACTCGCCATGTTCAGGCTTGCAAAGAATATTGAACTTGTATTCTTGTGCGGTCTTGCAGCAACCCTCTTCTTAGGCGGCCCTCTTGGTCCTGTAGTGCCAGGTTACGAGGCAATATTTTTCACTATATACTTTATTATTAAATCGATTTTTGTGCTTGCAATCTTGACTATCGTTAGAGCCCTTTTTGCACGTTTAAGAATTGACCAGATTGTATCATTTTCATGGAAATATCTATTACCTTTGGCTATCATACAGTTTTTGATTGTGAGGTTGATCGTGTAATGTCAATGTTATCTGAGTTGTTAAAAAATTTGTTTAAGAAAAGGGCTACAGTATTATATCCTGAGGAAAAGGATAAGGTGCATGTTCCCGAAGGATATCGTGGTAAGCTTGAGTTTTATAGAGAAAAGTGTATAGGGTGCACTCTATGCTATCAAGTTTGTCCCTCATACACTATAGAAATTATTACAGACGAGAAGGGTAAAAGGCCTGTTTTTAACTTGGCACGATGCACCTATTGTGGACAATGTGAAGACATATGTCCAACTAAATCAATACATTTAACAAAACAGTTTGAGATAATAAGCTTAGATAAAAAGGATTTGGTGGTGAAGTGAATGGAGGCATTTTATCAAATTCTCTTCGGCCTTCTGGCCTTTATCGCAGCATTATCTGCTATCGAATCTAGGGACATAATTCGTGCACTACTTTATTTTCTCTTGTTTAATGTTATAGTAGGAATAATAATGTACGCTTTAGGTGCACCGTATGCTGGTCTATTCCAGATTCTAGTATATGCTGGCGGTGTAACTGTCCTATTTCTTGCAGCCTTACATACTATGGGAGGTAGGATAAGGAAATGATTGAAGAAGGAAAGCTTTTGAATAAGGTTGTTGCTGGAATAATTTTATTGCTAACTATTTTTGCCTCAGCCTCTGCAATATATTACCTTAAATTTGTTGGAATGTCAGTTGACTGGACTTTTACCAGTGCACCAGCTTTTCTATGGACTTATAGGCTCATAGATGTACTTGTTCAAGCGCTTATTGTCTTCGCGACTGTTGCAGCCGTATACGCCTTGTTAAGGGAAGAAAAAGTAGGGTTTGTTGAGGAGGCTGAAGAATAATGTACACAATATTACTCTTTTTCATATTCTTGATTGCATGTCTTTCAATATACTGTATTGTAACAAAAAGGAATATGATAAAAACTGTTTTAGGTGTTGAAATTTTGACAGCATCTATAAACTTGAACTTTATAATAGTTGGTGTAAGAGACGGTTATGTTGACGCTCTCGCTCAAACTTTTGCTATCATATCAATAGCTATAGGAGCATGTATTGCTGCACTGGCATTGGCTTTAATTGTAAACGTTTACCGCCACTATGGTAAAGTTGATTGGGATGTTGTGAGGCGATTAAAATGGTAAATGCAATATTAGACCCACTTATAGTAATATTTGTTTCAGCTCTACTTTTACCTCAAGTTTCAAAGATAGGAGAATATCTGAAGTTTCCTAAACTTAGAGACTTTTTCGCCTTCATTATGCTTGGTGCATCTATGCTACTTATAGTTTACATGATCCCTTCTGTCCCATTATCATATCATGTGAACGTTTTCGGTCCTCCATTTGGAATAGAACTTTATGCTAGTATGATGAGCATCTATCTTGCACTCGTATCTCTTACAATGGTTTTGCTTGTAACATTCTATTCCGTAAAATATATGGAAGCTGATAATGGTTTAGACAAATATTATACACTAATTCTGACGCTTTCTGGTGGAATAGTTGGTCTCGTGTTTTCACAGGACTTTTTCACCCTCTACGTTTTCTGGGAGCTTATATGCATATCATCATATACTCTTGTATCCTTTAGAAAGTATAGATGGCAGGCGGTTGAAGGTGGTATAAAATATCTTTTAATGAGTACAATTGGTTCACTTATTGCATTATATGGTATTTCCATGCTCTACGGTATAGCTGGAACATTGAACTTTTCATCACTTGCAAATATTGTTGTTAAGCATCAACCAAGCACCCCTGTCTATTTCATTATAGTCGCTATCATTGTTGGGTTTGGAATGAGTTCAGCCATTGTACCATTCCATTCATGGATTCCTGACGCATATGTTGGTGCTCCAAACTGTATCGCATCAATTTCTACTGTGGTCTTAAAAATTTCAGCATTTAATATAATTAGAAGCTTACTTATAGTCTTTAACCCATCATATTATGATTATGGTCTTATATTGATATGTTTTGGACTGCTTTCTCTTACTATAGGAAACTTTTTAGCTGTAACACAGAAGGATATAAGACGCCTTCTAGCTTTCTCAAGTGTCTCTAACATGGGCTACATTTTTACTGGAGTTGGAATAGCATCCTACATAATTTACACCTACGGGTATGTTTTCTCCTATGCCTTCGAAATAGCCTTGATAGGTGTTTTTTTGCATATGCTAAATCATGTGTTTGGTAAGGGTCTTCTTTTTATGACTGTTGGAAACTTTAGTGTTCAAACCAAAAACTATTCATTAAATGCGCTTGAAGGTTTGGTTAAAAAAATGCCTCTTTCATCCTTTTCAGCGGCTGTTGGTCTACTAGGCTTAGCTGGTGTGCCTCCTTTAAGTGGGTTCTGGAGTAAACTTTTCATTATAGCTTCTGCTGCAACAGTATTAAGTGATCCAATACTTTTTATCACATTAGCTTTCCTAGTATTTAATTCTGTTTTCGATGCAGCATATTATGTTTGGGTCTTTCAAAAAATAGTCTTTAGACCTGTTTCAGAAAAGGGTCAGTCTGCTACAGAAGTTTCAGTTTTCATGTGGCTTCCTGTAGTAGTTTTAGCCTCACTATTGATTGTAATAACTATTAGATTAGATCTTTTCATCACATTTGTTAGAGCTGCTTTATGGTCACTTTTTGGAGGTGTATAGTATGGAAGAGTTGTTAATTTTTGGTTGGCTTGCTTGGATCTTCCCACTTTTAGGTGCTCTACTCACACCATTGCTTGCTAAAGTGGGTGATAGGGTAAGAGATTATGGTGCCATATTCTTTTCCTTCTTGTCAGTTGTGTCTACTGTTGCTCTTGCATCCTATCTCTTTAAAGGGCATGTGGATTGGCCTTTGCATGATAGTTTTGTATGGTTGTCTGTTGAAGGCTCACCCATATTGAACAAGATTAACGCTGGTATTCTTGTTGACCCATTAAGTATCATAATGTCCAATGTTGTCTCCATCATAGCATTCCTAATAATGGTCTACTCACTAGGCTACATGAAGGGTGAAGAGGGTCTTACAAGGTACTGGTTCTTTATGAACCTATTTATCGGAAACATGCTTCTACTCGTGCTCTCAGATAACCTTATCCAAATGCTTTTCGGCTGGGAGGGTGTAGGCTTATGCAGCTACGCTCTAATCGGCTTCTATTATAAGGATAGCAGAGAAGGTTGGAAAAGATATTGGGTTGGAGAGGGGGACGAAGCATATCCTCCCTCGCACGCTGGCCTAAAAGCCTTCATAATGACCAGATTCGGAGACCTACTACTTTTTGTCGGTGCATTCATAATTCTCACATTTGCTGGAACATTAAATTTTGTAGAATTACAGAATGGTGCAATATCACGTGTTCCAGTATGGGCTCTCTTGCCTGCAATAATATTCTTTTTCGGCGGGCCAATAGGTAAAAGTGCTCAGCTTCCTCTCATGGAATGGCTTCCCGATGCCATGGCTGGGCCGACTACTGTTAGCGCCCTAATACATGCTGCCACCATGGTCAAGGCAGGTGTCTATCTTGTTGCAAGAATGTTTCCAATATTATATGCAACTAAACTTGCATCAGATTCGTCCACACTTCTTCTAATGTTCTATTTTATCGCTTGGGTTGGTGGACTAACATCATTTGTTGCCGGAACCCAGGCTATGGTTTCTAGGGAACTAAAGAAGGTTTTAGCCTACTCTACAGTAAGCCAAATAGGTTACATGATGATGGCGCTTGGCATAGCAGGTCTCTCTGTCGAATTTATAACAGGCTATGTTGGCTCCATATTTCATCTAATGAGCCACGCCCTATTCAAGGCCGCTCTCTTTTTAGCCGCAGGCTCTGTAATACATGCTACAGGTTCAAGGTTTATGTATGATATGGGTGGCCTTAAGAAGTATATGCCGATAACTTTTTGGTGTATGGCTCTTGCATCATGTTCTCTTGCTGGTGTACCAATCTTGAGTGGATTCTGGAGCAAGGATATGATTCTTGAAGCTTCTTTGTCATCAGGAGAGTATATGCTATTTTTGCTGGCGCTATCTACTGTTATAGTAACATCCTTTTACACTTTCAGGATGATCGGTCTAGTGTTTTACGGCGAAAGTGCTGGGGAATCACATGAACATCATTTGCATGAGGCGCCGGCTATAATGTGGGCTCCATATGCTATACTTGTTGCTGGTACAGTGGTTTTAGGTGTCGGAGGCTATTTTGTTAGAGATTGGCTTATAGGATCCTTTGAATATCTAATGATTTCCCTACATGGCGAATACATTTCTAACATAGCTGAAGAATCTTTTATAGCTTTCTTGTCAACAATGTGTGTGGCAATCGGATTTGTTCCAGCATACATTTTTTATATAAAAAGGTTAAAGTCCCCTGACCTTTCTTCTAAATTGTTCTCTTCAAAACTTTGGACATTTTTAGCTAAAAGATGGTATATTAACAAAATATATTATAACCTGTTCGTCTATCCTACTATAGCCATATCAGGCTGGCTTTACGAAAACTTTGAGTCCAAGGTCGTGGATGGATTAAACTACTATATTGCCTCACTAGCTAAACAGTTTTCATCTAAAATTAGGAGAATCCAGACTGGCGACTTCAACGATAACCTGACACTGTTCCTGCTGGGAATTTTTGTTGCTGTGATCATTTTACGTTTTATAATATTAGGGGTGAGTTAGATGATAGCATTTTCTCTTCTCCAAATAATAATAGTCCCAATATTTATGGCAATAGTAATAATGCTTTTTGGTAAAATATTGGGCCAAAAATGTGGTTGGCTATCCTTCGCATCCCTCCTCTATGTCACGTGCATTATATTAGATGAAATAGTAAACCTGCCCAGCATCGGATATTCGCTGCTTGAATCCTATTCTTGGGCTCCACTTGTAGGTAACTTTACTTTACTATTAGATGGTGTTAGTGGTATTATAGCATTAACAATCACACTACTTTCTCTTGCAATCTCATTATATTCGATAAAATACATGGAGCATGAAGAGAGTTTCGACCTCTACAATGTACTTTATCTACTCTACTACTCTGGTATGGTTGGAACCGTTTTGTCAACAAATCTTGCAATATTTTTCCTCTTCTTTGAACTCATGCTTATTCCATCATGGATTCTTATAGGCGTCTGGGGTACAGGTGAAAGGGAAAAGGTTGCTCTAAAATATTTCTTGTTTACTGAAGCGGGTGCTGTTATAATGCTTGCTGGCATAGGCGGGGCATACATGATTACAGGCTCCTTTGACCTTTTCGTTATAGCTGAAAGGGCTGCCTTCATGTCCAAGAATATACTTTATCCAATCGCTGTTCTTATTTTGATAGGATTTTTTGTTAAAATGGCAATCTTCCCACTACATAATTGGCTTCCAGACGCCCATGCTGAAGCACCTACACCAATAAGTGCTCTGCTTTCTCCTGCAATGATAGGTATTGGAGGATATGCTGCAATAAGAATTCTTTACACGTCATTTCCAACTGTAGCTTTCGACAACAACTTTACATTTATTTTAACACTGCTTTCTGTGATCACAATGGCCTATGGTGGGATAATGGCCTTCGCACAAGATGATATAAAAAGGCTTCTCGCATACTCTAGTATAAGCCAAATGGGGTACATGCTTTTCGGAATAGCTTCAGCATCAATAATAGGTTTGACTGGATCACTTATAATATATGTTAGTCATGGGCTAAGTAAAGCAGCACTATTCATGATATCAGGTGTTTTCATGCACAATCTTAAGACAAGAAAGATAAGTGAACTCGGTGGACTAGCTCCAAAAATGCCTCTCACAGCCATTTCCACGCTAGTAAGTTTTCTAGGCCTAGCCGGCGTCCCACCACTTGTAGGCTTCTGGGGTGAGTTCTTCATATTCTCTGGTGCCATGTACAGGAGCTTTAATCCAATAGACTATCTAAAACTTGTAACTGTAATAGTTGGTATACTTGTATCAATACTCACTGCAGGATACGGTTTATGGACTGTTAGAAGAATATTCTATGGCGAACCAAATGAAAAGTATAGGGATGTAAGGGATCCAGAATGGGAAATGTTAATCCCAATAGTTGCCATGACAGTTTTAGCCATAATCCTCGGCATATACCCTGCACCACTAACATCAATATTATCCCACATTATTAAGAACCTATTCTAGTTTAAACAAAATTTTTTAACATGCTTCAACTTAACCATAAGGTATGTCAAAAGCATTTAATTTTGTTAAAGACGTATGTGATGCAGCAGCCTATAGAGTGACTAAACCTGAAGGCTGTAACAGGACCGTGGCAATATTATTGGACAACAGTGATGGTGCAAAGAACCTGTCAGTGGGCATGTGCGTTATTGACCCACAGAGTAAAATACCATTCCATACTCACGAAAACGAAGAGGAGGCAATGTACGTGTTAAGTGGTGAAGGCATTTTTAAGGTCGGTGACCAAGAAAAAAGGATAGGTGAGGGTTCAATACTATTCTGTCCACCTAAGATTGGTCACCAGATAATAAATACCGGCAACAGTGAACTACGATTCATATTCGTATACAGTCCAGCTGGTCCTGAACAAAATATTAAGAAAGTTGGTCAATTGATTGGCACTATGAAAAAATAGTCTGTCTCAAATAGTTTAAAGAGTTTTTTGCTGCATCCTCTGCACTGGGGAATGGAAGACATTCAATAGTATACCATCCATCATATCCTATTTTTTTCAACATTCTAACGATCCTACCGAAATCGATATGCCCGTATCCTAAAGCCATTTTTTTAGTGTCAGAAAATTTTGCATGCCAAATCCTTTCCCTAGAATATTCAATAGTATCCTCTATCTTCAATTCTTCTATATCCATGTGAAAAGAATTTACGAGTATACCCGTGTTTTCTAAAGAAAGCCTTTTTATCAAATTATAGGTTTCTGAAAGGTTATTTAAAAAGCTTGTTTCGTAACCGTTCAATGGTTCTATCAATATTTTTACGCCAAAATCCTTCGCCCTCTTGTCTAGTATCTTTAATGAAGCCTGCAACCATACCTCAGACCGCTCTTCTTTCACACTTCTGCCGACAATTTTTCCAATGATAAGGGGTGCAGAAAGTTCTTGGGCTACAGATAAACCTGACATGGTAACATCTAAGGTTCTGCCCCTAATAACGGGATTAGAACTTGTAAAAGAATAGTTTAAGTGAGTGTAATAATGGTCTGTTGAAAGTCCAGCTATCTCTATTCCAAAGTTTTTAAATATCTCATTTAACTGCTTAACCAAAATGCCAATATTAAACATTAATGGTATAATTACACCATCATATCCTAATTCCCTTAGAAACTTTAAACCCTTCTCAAGATCCCTTTGCTCATTGATGTCTTTAAAAATATTTTTAACCTTGTACCCAATATCTTCGGATATTACAAAACCAAATTTTGGCAACTCAAAACAATTACCTATCGTATGATATAAAATTTTTGTATTAGAAAAACTTAAAATATCCATTCTTTAACCATTTTATAAGTGAAAAGATATGGCTTCCAAAAAAATTTTAATAGAATTTGAGAACATAGGTTTTGTTGAAGGAGAAATATCGGATCAAGTAAACCCTAAAACCTATGAAGCATTTGTCAAACATATTCCATTTGAATCAGAAGCTAACACTTGGGGAAAAGAAATATACTTCGACACACCAGTAAATATTTCTATTGAAAATGGTAAGAGAAAGGTTGAAGTCGGCGACATAGCTTACTGGCCTCCAGGACGTTCAATGTGCCTATTCTTTGGACCAACACCCGCAAGCTCTGGCACAGAGCCTGTTGCAGCAAGTCCAGTAAACGTCTTTGGAAAGATCACAAAGAACATCGAAATTCTGTCAAAGGTTAGAGATGGTACAAAAATAGTAGTAAAATTTGTATAATCAATAATCATCCTTTCCACCAACATTATTTAACTATAAACAACGAGATAATCTTCAAACTAACTATATTTTTTATACCAACTTCTCTTTTCCAAAAAATATATTTACCATTATCACAGAGAAGTAAGAGGGTGATTAATATTCCCAAACCTAAAGTTGTCTTAACAAGAAAAATATTGGAACCTGGCCTATCTATTCTAAAAGAAAATTGTGATGTAGTAGTCAGAGAAGATATAAGGCCGCCTACGAAACAGGAAATCATAGAGCTAGTAAAAGATGCTGACGGCCTAGTTTGCCAGATAACTGAAAAAATTGATAAGGACATATATGAAGCCGGCAAGAAACTGCGTGTAGTAAGCACTGTAAGTGTAGGCTTTGATCACATAGATGTTCCAGAGGCTACAAAAAGAGGAATCTACGTCTGCTACACTCCAGGTGTTCTCACAAATGCTACTGCAGACTTCGCTTGGACACTAATTATGGCTGCATCGAGAAGGATTGTGGAAGCGGACAAATATGTGAGAGACGGTAAGTGGGTTATACCTTGGGCTATTGACATGTTCCTCGGCTACGATGTATATGGTGCAACATTAGGTGTTGTAGGTGTTGGTAGGATAGGGCAGGCGGTTATAGAAAGAGCAAGAGGCTTTAACATGAAAATAATCTACTATGATGTGATAAGGAGGCAGGATCTAGAACAGCAACTTGGAATAGAATACTGTGAACTCAACGAGCTTCTTAAAAGAGCTGATATAGTAACAGTACATGTTCCTAGAACAAAAGAAACAATAGGCATGATAAACGAAAACAATCTAAAGTTGATGAAGAAGACAGCGGTGCTTGTTAACACTTCAAGAGGTGGTATTGTTGACGAAAGGGCTCTCTACAAGGCTTTGAAGGAAGGCTGGATATTTGCTGCTGGACTAGATGTATTCGAAAAGGAGCCGACACCAGTAGACAATCCACTACTCACGCTACCGAATGTTGTAGTCGCACCACACATTGCAAGTGCAACTGTACAGTCTAGAACAAAAATGTCAGAGCTTGCAGCAGTAAACCTGGTGAAAGTTCTTAAAGGTGAAGAGCCGCCGGCACTAGTTAATCCTGACGTGAAAAAGGTTAGACCCCTAGATCAGGTGAGGATGATCTAAAATGGTTTTTACGGTACAGGTTAAAAAGAACGGCTTATGTTTTTCATCTGAGTTTCCATGGAAGCTTGGCATAGTACTGTTTATGGCCTATCCTTCGCTACAGAAGAGTGAAGACGAGCTTGAAAAGGGGATAAAGTTTCTAACATTAGACAATTTCTTTGACAGACTAGAGGTTCAAAGGATAAGTGATGATGGCTGGAACAAGGTCAAAAAATATGTTGGAAAAGTTGACATTGCAAGAGCCTTCCAACCTGACATATTGGCTGGAAAAAACTTGAGTGCACTAGATGAAGCAAAAAGGAAAGAGGCTGTTGAATACGTTAAAGGTGAAATGGGTGTCTGGCTTAAAAGGGGTGTACAACAGTTTGCAGTCTGCTCTGGAAATATAACTACAAGTATAGAAGAGGGAAAGAAACAGTTCACTAAATCTATAAAGGAGCTGGCAGAATATGCTTTAAAGAACTGTGCAGTAATATCAGTTGAAACATTTGATATCGACAAAGATAAGAAGCAAGTTATAGGTCCTGTGCATGATGCCGCAAACCTTGTTAAGGAGATAAGAAAAGAGTATCCCAACGTCTTCCTTATGTGGGACCAAAGTCATGCACCACTCTTAGGTGAAACACCAGATGTTCTAAGAAAGTATGCGGACATACTTGGTGTTATCCATATAGGTTGTGGTCTGAAGGCTAAGGAAGGCTTACTAGACTGGCATCCCGTATACCATACACCGGGCGCAATAAATGATGAAAACGACCTAGCACAACTATTTAACGTTTTACTTGAAATCGGCTACTGTGGGCCTGTAACAGTTGAAATTAAGCCACAAGAGGGCCAAACCTCTGAAGAAGTAGTTAACAGCGCTAAAGGTGCAATTTATACAGCCTACTCTCTAGCAGTAAAGAAACTTCTTTAAAATACCCCTTCACATTTTTTATAAAAATTTTTTGGAGATGATAGTAAAGTAAATTAATATATTATACAAAGCTTTAACCCGTATGCCAATATACTTTCATCCGACAGAATTAGAAAGATTTGGTAAAGAACTTCTAATAAAACTAGGTTTCCCTACAAAACATTCTGAAATCATATCAAAAAGTCTTGTACTCGCAAACTTGAGGGGTGTCGACTCTCATGGTGTTGTTAGATTATCGTATTACTCTGATGGTGTTGAAAAAGGCTTAATAAACCCAAACCCAAAAATTAGAATCGTTAAAGAGGACAGATTCTTTACTCTAATAGACGGAGATAATACTCTAGGATATGTTCCAGCAACTATGGCGACAGAAAAGGCGATTTCTAAGGCTAAAGAGTATGGTATTAGCATATCTGGGGTAAGAAACCTAAAGCATTCCGGCATGTTAGCTAAATATGTTATGCAGGCTGTTGAAGAGAAAATGTTTGCTCTTGCAATAGCAAATGCTTCCCCAAACATTGCTCTCCCAGGATTCAAAAGACCCGTAGTAGGCACCAACCCTCTAGCAATAGGTTTCCCTGTTGACGGTTCAACTCCAATAATACTTGACATGGCCATGAGTGTTGTTGCAAGAGGAAAACTTCTTGTTGCATCAAAAAAGGGTTTACCTATTCCAAAAGGCTGGGCCCTAAACGAAAATGGTGAGGAAACAACAGACCCGAATGAGGCGATAAAGGGTATGCTCCTACCAATAGGAGGCTACAAAGGCTTCGGTTTAGCTGTAGCTATAGACATATTGTGTGGTATCGTTTTAGGGGGAGGCTATGGACTAAAAATACAGCGTTCATGGTTCTCTCA
>JACIWG010000257.1 GCA_014361085.1 Nitrososphaeria archaeon | reverse complement strand
TCTAGTGAATCCTATTGCTGGAATGGGTGGAAGTGTAGGCTTAAAGGGAACAGACGGTATTGAAGTATACAAGAAGGCAATTAGCTTAGGCGCTAAGCCTATAGCTCCAGAAAAGGCAAAAAATTTTCTAGAACATTTAAAAATGTTAGTTAAAGACTTAAATTTCGAACTTTATACTGCTCCAAAGAAAATGGGCGAGTATGAATGCAGGGAAGTTAAAATAAATTATGTTACAGTTGGTGAGGTCAATGAAGAAACGACATCGGAAGATACTGCAAAAGTTTGCAGGAATTTCCTAGACTTAGATGTTGACTTAATAGTTTTTGTTGGGGGAGACGGTACAGCAAAGGATGTTGCCAAAATTGTGGGTCAGCAAAAGCCAATTTTAGGTGTTCCATCGGGTGTGAAAGTTTACAGTAGTGTGTTTGCAGTTAATGTTAAAGCTGCAGCTGAAACAGTTTACAAGTTTATCAGCAAAGGATTGCCTTTAAGAGATGCAGAGGTTGTCGATATAGATGAGGAAGCCTTTAGAAGAAACCGGCTTTCAATAAAATTGTACTCGTATGCTAGAGTACCATATGAGCCTATACTTATTCAGGCAACAAAAACAGCTAGTGTAAGAGACGAAGATGAAAGGGAAAATCAGTATGCTATAGCAAAATATGTTGTAGAAAACATGGATCCAAACACATTATACATTCTTGGCCCAGGTACCACTGTAAAAGCGGTTGCAGAAATTTTAGGTGTAGATAAAACATTATTGGGTGTAGATATACTCTTAGACAAAAAGTTGATTGCAAAAGATGTGAATGAGCAAAAGATAATCGAAACTTTGGAAAAATATTGCTCATATCCTGTTAAAGTGATTGTTTCACCATTAGGTGCTCAAGGATTTATTTTTGGAAGAGGTAACCAGCAAATAAGTCCAAAAGTGTTGAGCAAAATTTCTAAGGAGGATGTGATAATATTGTCAACTAAATATAAATTAAGTCTTACCCCTACCCTAAGAATCGATACAGGCGTTTCAGAAATAGATGAAAAGTTTAGGGGCTATGTTAAAGTTATAGCTGATTATAATGAAGAAGTTGTAACCAAGATAGAATAATATTATTGATTGTGGACTAAAGTTATATCTAAATATAACCTAGGTCAATCATAATTTATGGCGTATAAGCTTCCCCTAGCAAAAATTTTGAAAGGGAAGATGCTGAAAATTGCTGAATTACAAGACCTAATAGTAATTGAGCTCTGCAAAAGATTCGACTTTATATTACGTGGTGAAACAGCTATTTGGAGAATATATGGTGCAAAAGATTCTCTTACGACATTGACATCTACTACCATGATCATGTGGAAATAGCAAATTATTTTTCATCATCTAAAATATTTAAAGTTCTTAAGTCAAAATTGACGTCCTCAAAAATCCTTTATCTAAAATTTGGTAACGAGGTTGTTGCAGAATTAGAGGTTTCACCCATATCATATAATGTTAAAGTTGTTGAAGCAGACTTTTGGCTTGTCGAAGGTAGAAGTATAGTTGTGAAGACGATGCCACCAGAAGATTTGCTTTTAGAAAAGATAAATGCGTTTATCAGCAGGAGAAAATCTAGAGACCTATATGACATATATTATCTACTTGACTTCTGTGAAGTGGAAAAAATAAGTGTTGAACTCAAGAAGCTGATACCTTTTCTTGATTCTGAACCTAAAGACTTTAATATGCTTCCCGAACTTATAATTTTAGGGCACTCGCCAAGCTTTCATACTATAGTTGAAAAGGTAAGTAGGTATGCAAAGTAAGTATAGACCTTTTATAGAAAAGCTTCAGAACGCGGACTTCTTCACATACAAATTTGTTGAAAGAAAGGTTGGAAAAAATTATGCAAAACTACTTTTGCACAATCTAAAAAAGAATGGTAAAATCGTTGAAC
>JACIWG010000256.1 GCA_014361085.1 Nitrososphaeria archaeon | reverse complement strand
ATCTTCTTGAGCGAGAACATTCTTGATGACACTAATTAATTCAGTATGCGGTATCTTAGTATGCTCTGAGGACATTATATCACCAAGTCTGACATATGCTTTATATTATACCTATATAAACATTTTGAATAAATTGCATAAATTTTGATACCAAATTTTGTGTATTTTTCGAGGAATAAAGTATTAAGTTATATTCTGAAAAAGTGTTCAAATATATAAATATAATAAAAATGTTAATAATTAAAAAATTTTTATTATTATTTATATTAAAATGTTTGTTAAGGGAAAAAAATTTAAAGTAGATGAAATTTTTGCTATGTCGATGCATATGACTCGTGAGGAAAAGATTAAGTTGGTCCTGCTATTGATCGCGATAGCAGCATACTTTGCCGGATTCCAACCATTAGGGGATAAGATAGGTGGAGATGCTGTAATTTAAATTTAGTTTCCCCCTCCCATTTTATTTTTCAACATAATCCATTAGATGTGGAGAAAACTTTGCTTTCACTCTGTTCCCTAAAGCTTCTGACACTTCATCTAAGTCTGTGAACCAGCCAACATTATCATTAAATGATTCATAGGGGATTGTGTAGGCTTCAGCTTTCTGATAATCTATTATATGCAGTTTGAACCTTTCTTTAAACATGTATAGTCTGTCTGAAAGGAATGTTAGTGCATCATAATATTGGCTTATGGGCATAAAAATTTGTGAAACCATTTTTGTCCTATCCACTGAAATGGCTATCATCCAAGTGAATGGAAACTTTTCTAGTATACTGTTTATGTATGTTACATCAGATTTTGTTAGGTCAGAAAATTCTATAAAGCATGAAAGTATGTACTTGTTTGTAAGCTGGTATCGGTCTGCCTGCCATCTTACAATATAATTTTCAATTATTTTCCCTTCCTCGATATGTGTTTTATAGTGATATCTTACCTGCTTTTCTGGAACATTAATTTTCTTGGCGATTGATGTAAGAGATTGTGAGGCGTTTATTTGAAATTCTTTTAGTATTAGCAAGTCTATTTTATCTATTGGAACGCGGGAGTAGTCCATTTGGATTGGAGAGGGTTCCTGTTTTGTTTCGTAGTCAAGTTTGCTCCAGGGGACATTCCATGTTCTTGTTGTGAAGTCATAGAATTCTGATCTTAGTGATAGATGTTTTAGATATTGTAGGTCTGTCATCCTATATTCTTTTAGTATGTCTAGACGAACCAGTTCGTCTAAGAAATTTTTGTATTTTTCGAGAGCTGAATAGGGTATTGTTGGCATAGCTATATAGTAGCCGTGAGGTATTACTCTTGCATAATATGTTAGATACCCTCTTTTTGCTAAGAGGTCTAATATTTCTGGTACAATTTTTGTCACTTGCAGTGAAAAGTCGAGGAAGAGCCATGACCGTACTAGTCCAAGTTTTAGGTAGTTGATGCTTACATGAAATCTTATCCCCATTTCTTTCAGCTGATTTTTTATTCTATATCTTATTGTTTCAGCTGGTAGGCCTGTTGCTCTTGAGATTGCTGAAATGTTTTTTGGACCATATTTTTTTATAGCCTCCACTATAAGCTTCATTTCCTCATCGTATGACATTATTCTTGGGGGTGTTAGGTCGTCTGCGCGCATTACCTTTATTGCACGGTGGTAATTTCCACAAACTTATTAAAAAACTTTTACTAAAAATACTAGTAACTCCTCTATATTTTTAATAACCATTTCCATAAGGGAACACATTTTATATTATTATTATTATCAATCTTTATATTGTCTTCGTAATCCCAAGTGATTATTGAAAGGTTATCGCATTTGATCACCTCTGAGGCTTTTAGCAGGGAAACGGTTTCCCTCCTATCGATTTCATCTTTGTTGGAGGCGTATGTTACTTGAACAAGTTCTTTCACTTTTAACCCATCTTTTATTATAAAGTCGACTTCAT
>JACIWG010000255.1 GCA_014361085.1 Nitrososphaeria archaeon | reverse complement strand
GCCCAGTTTCCTCTATATTTTGAGTTCAGATAGTGTGTCGCCCACTTTCCTCTGTAGGGGAAACTCCAGACTGTTGTTGTCTCAGGCTTGAAGTTTGTTGGATTATATGTTTCAATGAACCATTTTCTTCCTATCTCTAGCTTTACGTTGTCTATTATAACATATTCATGTTTTCTTATAAATTGTAGATAATCTTGATATGTGACCTCATTCATGCTTATATGTTCTTGCATATTTTTTCTAATTTATGATCTTGTAAGAATCTTTTAAGAGCCAACAAGCAAAATTTCTCTAAAAATATTTATCAATATAGTCGTATACTATTTGAATGGTTTGGTGGACTATAAGCTTCTCGGATACAATAGTGTTGAAGAATATTTGGAAGATTTTAGAAGGACATTATTGAAGACCGCACATGGTTACGATTTTTTTGTTGACTGGAAAAAGGTTGAAGAGAATGCTAAAAGGTATTTGATTGAATTAGGTTTATTGAACTCACTAACTTTGGCAAAAAATAATTTTGAGCGTAAAATGCTTTTGAGAAAAATGTTGCAAGAGTATCCTAAAGTAATGAGTGTTATCCCTATATTGCTTGCAGTAAGAGAACAGAGTATTGAAGTTGCTGAAGTAACTGAGCAGGTTATAATTAAGCGCTACAATTTTAAAACAAAACATCTTTCAGAAGAACAGCTAGATGATATGATGTCCTTTTGCGAAAAAACTGGTATAATAGACCTTTTTGGAAAAATAAAGGACGTTTACACATACGTTTTCGGTGTCGAAGTAGGATTAGACACTAATGCAAGAAAAAATCGTGCTGGAGAAATATTCAACAAACTTATAGAACACCTAATAGAAAAAGTGACAGAAAAACTCAGAAAAGAAAACATTCCCCTAACATATAAAAGAGAGGTTAAACTCGGAAACATAGGTATAAACTATAGGGGCCGAAAGACAGTCGACTTCCTAATATTATATGAGAACAAACCTTTGGCAGCCTGTGAAGCAAACATATATCATGGTACAGGCTCAAAACCTAATGAAATAGTCAGATCCTACATAAGATTGCATAACCTGTTAAAAGATAGTGGAGTAATATTCTTCTGGTTCACAGACGGGCCAGGCTGGATTGAAATGTGGAACCAGTTTAAAGAAGGAGTAGAAAACATAGACTATATAATGAACTATACAATTTCAGAAAAAAGGCTTGAAAAAATTTTAGCAAGCTTAATCCAGTCAAAAACAGTGCCTTAAAGCAATAAAATATGTAAGCCAACCATTTCATTTATGATTGAACTTAAAAGATTTATAACTTCCAAACATTAGGATGTTTAAGGAGAAGTTTGCATAAAAAGATCAATTCAGTAACTAAGACTATTGTCGATGGAAATAAGATTTTTAGAGGGAACACTTTATGAGACTCATAACATTTGAAGAATATAAGGAATACATAAAAACACATAAGTTAGTGAAAATCGAAGATGAAGAGGTTAAAGTTGGAGAACTGCATCAGATTAAAGATTATCAACCAAAAGACTTCACCCTAGAAACTACAACAGTGTGGTCTTTTCCAAACAGAGGAGACTGGGCTACACACAAAGGTGACTATAGAGGCAACTGGGCTCCTCAAATACCTAGGAATCTGATCCTAAGATACAGTAAGCCAGGAGAATGGGTTCTAGACCAGATGTGCGGTGGAGGGACGACATTAATAGAATGTAAACTTTTAGGCAGAAACGGTATAGGCGTAGACATAAACTATGAAGCACTAATTTTAGCCCTAGACAGACTAAACTTCACGTACAAACCATTAGATGAAGAATATAGGGAACCTGAAATCAGAATATATCAAGGAGATGCACGGAAACTAGACTTAATCGAAGACGAATCAATAGACCTAATAGCTACACATCCACCATACTATAACATAATCCCATACTCTAAAGGAAAAAAAGTAGAAGGAGACCT
>JACIWG010000254.1 GCA_014361085.1 Nitrososphaeria archaeon | reverse complement strand
GAAACAGATTTACGTTACATTCGACCATCATCTTCCATATACCTTCTCTAATACTCTGTTTTTGGTTCAAGGATTACAAAATACTCTTTTATATCTGATAATTTAAATTTTTTCCAGAAGCCAAAACATATTTGTCTAAAAATAAAATCATAAATATTTTTAAAAACCTTCTCCAAACCCTAGTATGTGATAGCATAATGTCTGAAATGTCATTACCTTTCCACGTCAAATTTGAGCCGGGGAAACTGAGGAACGAGGAATGGGCTAGGTCAATAAATGACCCGGAAAAATACTGGGATGAAAAGGCAAGGGCTCTCGTTTGGTTTAGGACATGGGACAAGGTTCTTGATGACACAAACAAACCCTTCTACAGATGGTTTGTCGGAGGAAAAATTAATGCAAGCTACAACTGTCTAGATAGACATGTTGCTACAGAAAAAAAGAATAAGGTGGCATACATTTGGGAAGGCGAAAATGGGGAGACGAAGACAATAACATACTATCAACTTTACAAGGAAGTTAACAAGTTTGCTAAAATATTACAGGATCTAGGTGTAAAGAAGGGTGATAGGATAGCACTCTACCTACCCATGATCCCAGAACTTCCAATTGCAATGTTGGCTGCGACAAGATTAGGTGCACCACATGTTGTAGTGTTTTCGGGATTTAGTGCTGATGCTTTAGCAGATAGAATTAATGATGCTGGTGCAAAAGTTCTTGTCACAGTTGATGGAAGCTTTAGACGTGGTAAGGTTCTTGAACTGAAAAGGACAGCTGATACTGCATTAGAAAAGTGTCCAACAGTAGAAAAGGTGATTGTAGTAAAGTATACTGGACAGCAGGTTGCGATGAAGGAAGGCAGAGACTTTTGGTATCATGAACTAATGGGCAAGGTTCCAGCAAACACTTATGTTCCACCTGAATCAATGGATTCAACAGACCCAATCTTCCTATTATACACTTCTGGCACAACCGGTAAGCCTAAGGGTGTACAGCATGGAACAGGAGGGTATCTGGTTTGGACCTATTGGACACTTAAATGGGCATTTAATGTGAATGACACAGATATATGGTGGTGTACCGCAGACATCGGCTGGATTACAGGCCACAGTTATGTAGTCTATGCTCCACTAATGCATGGTGTAACAAGTTTAATGTACGATGGTGCACCAGATTATCCTCAGCCAGACAGGTGGTGGGATATTATAGAAAGACATGGTGTAACAATATTATACACTTCACCTACAGCAATAAGAATGTTTATGAGATTTGGTGACGAATGGGTGTTAAAACATGACCTTTCAACATTAAGAGCTTTAGGTAGTGTTGGTGAGCCCATAAACCCTGAAGCATGGCTATGGTACTATAAGGTTGTTGGAAAAGAAAAGTGTCCAATAATTGACACATGGTGGCAGACTGAAACAGGAGGATTTATGATTTCACCAACATTAGGAATAGAGCTTGTTCCACTTAAGCCTGGGTCAGCAACATATCCTCTACCAGGCATCCTTGCAGAAGTATACAATGACAATGGCCAACCCGCTCCTGTAGGTGAAAGGGGATATCTTGTTATTAAGACACCTTGGCCTGGAATGCTCCAAACACTTTGGCGGGATCCAGAAAGGTATAAGATGACATACTTTGGAAGATTTGAGGGCGTATACTATACAAGTGATTATGCAATAAAGGACCAGGAAGGCTACATATGGTTCTTGGGAAGGGCTGATGAAGTTCTAAAGGTGGCTGGCCACAGGATTGGAACAGTAGAAATAGAAAGCGCTCTCGTTTCACATAAGACTGTTGCAGAAGCTGCAGTAATAGGTAAGGCTGATGAAATTAAAGGAGAAGTTCCTGTAGCATTTGTAGTATTAAGGGGCGGTTTCACAGCATCAGATGAACTTAAGGCAGAACTTTCAAAGCATGTTAGAGCAACTTTAGGCCCAATAGCTGTTCCAGCAGACATAATCTT
>JACIWG010000253.1 GCA_014361085.1 Nitrososphaeria archaeon | reverse complement strand
TTAAAAAATTAAAACAAGGAAAGGAGGCAGAATATAAAATTGAATGCTCCGAAGGCCATATAGCTCTGAACTATATTCATCCAAGGCCAATAATTCCAAAGAATGAGCCAAAAACAATGTTTGAGACAGCATCATTGCATACTGAGTTAAAAGTTTCAACAGGAATAAGCAAACATAGGGCAACAGCACAAAAAGGCATGATATATGAATACGAGGTTATAATAGGAAACCAAGAATTTTGGGCATTCTTGGGAGTATCGGATAAATTAAGTGAGCACATTAACAAAGGTCTTGAAATCAGAATTGGACGAGGGATATCTAGGGGACATGGACTATCAAAAATAACTGAAGTAAAGGAGATACATTTTGATGAAATTAGTGATAAAATAAAAGAACAGATCGATGAAGAAATGATTTTATATGGGTTTACACCACTGTTAGGTTCAGTCTCTTATACAAAATATTTTCCCTACCCAGAAGAAATAGATTTAAATGAAATGATGAAGATGTATGGTTTTAATTCTGGAGAATATGGAAAAATTACTATTAAAAGGGTCTATGGAAGAACTAGAGAACTTTCATGCGGATGGGATATGATTAAAAATGTTAAAAGGCCATCCTTCAAAGAAATTGCATGCGAAGGCAGCATCGTTATTGCAAAATTAGAGGAAAAAGCGAACACTAGTAACGCTTTAGCATTACTTAGCACAATCGGATTTCCAGTAAAGTTTGAAGACTATATCGTGTCCGGGATAAATGTAATTTTACCGTTAAAAATGTGCCCAATTGGAGGTAATTAGAATGGAACTTCATCTTAATCCCTTAGAAAATAAAATCGTTGGAGTAATTGAATTCAAGGTCGAAACCCCAATTCACATAGGTAGTGGTGGCACTGAAGTAAGAGCAGAATTTTTAAAGGTTCAGGACAAACTGCTTATACCTTCAACAACATGGAAAGGAGTATTTAGAGCCCTATCTGAGAAAATTGCTAAAGCAATGGAATTCGATTATATTCCTGGTCTTGCAATCAAATTATATCATGAAAAGGAAAGAGGAATCGAATATAAACCAGCAGACGAAATTGAAAAGAAAGAATATAATGAATTTGAAAAAGAATTAAAAAAGATTTATGGAGGCAATAAATCAGAAAAAATCAATTTGTCTAGAGAGGACATGTATCAAATGATAGACGAACTCGGATTTTCCGATTTAAAGGAACAACTTGAAAAAGAAGACAAAGGAACCTGGAATAAGTTTACAGAAGCTATTTTAGCCATAAATTGTCCAATAGGAAAATTATATGGAAATCGCTACCTAGCATCAAAAATCAGATTTTTTGACACACTCATACATAAACCTAAAGTTCATGAAAGACCAGGAATATTAATTGATAGAAAAAGTGGGAAAGTTAGGAAAGAGAGTCTCTACTTTAAAGAAGTTTATGCGGAAGATAACATTAAACTAGTCTTTATAGCCGACAATTTGAAACAAGGTGATGACGATTCAAAGATATTTGTATCAACATTAAACTACATTAAGGAATTAGG
Source organism: Nitrososphaeria archaeon (assembly GCA_014361085.1). Lineage (GTDB taxonomy): Archaea > Thermoproteota > Nitrososphaeria > JACIWG01 > JACIWG01 > JACIWG01. The sequence continues at coordinate 432 of JACIWG010000253.1, read as the reverse complement.
AATCCACATAGGAGGAGGAATAAGTAGAGGCCTAGGGTATCTAAAATTTGAAAATGCAAAGTTCTACATACTGAACTTAAAAGAAGGAAAATTTGAAGATAGAATCATAAACTTAGCAAAACCATTCAAGCACATCCCACCAGTAGACATAGATGAATTATCGAAATATTTAGTATGAATTTAAACATCAATAAAAGTTATCTAATAATTGATAGATACTATGAATTTATTCAAGAATATCTTAGAAAATTAATTAAAAATTTAAATCCAAAATCACTTTATATACCAGAAAGTGAACAAGCCATCGAAAACGCTTATAGTGAAATTATGAAAGAATTACAGCAACAGCTTAGTAAACTTTATGACGATGATATAATAGCTAAACATTTAATTGAGAAAAGAATTTATAAATTTATGAATAAAATATTAAAT
>JACIWG010000252.1 GCA_014361085.1 Nitrososphaeria archaeon | reverse complement strand
TTGCACACATTTTTCAAAACGGAGCCTTTGGTGAGGAAACCTATTTACAGAAAAAGTTGCATACATTTTATGCAAAAATTGAGCCTACAGTTGTGAGAATAATAGACCGTCTACTTAAGAATAGGTTTTTGAATGGTACCAGACCAGGCAGATTTTTCTTGAAAGTTACTGGAAAACTTTTATGGTTCTTGCCACATGGCGTTGTTATAGAACATGATGCCGCTTTACGTCTGATTGACAGCTTACCTGAAAATGGAACACACATTGCTATAGGACCATGTGTTTGCAAAAAGTCTATTGGTGTCAAAGAGGAGCCCTATGTTACTGATATGGTTATCATGTATGGTGCAGAAGCATATAAGGCCGCTGACCCTGAAGAATATGTGTATATTTCTAAGGAAGAGGCAAAAAAACTTCTTAAAGACTTCAGAGAACATAACCTTATTCATGAAGTTTTTGCCTGTTTTAAGGCTAAAAAGTGGGCTTTTGTTATATGCAACTGTGACGCAAGATACTGTATGCCTACAAGAAGCCAACTTATTGCAGGCGAAGGAGTTTATCCAGGACCACTTTACGCGACAGTAGATCCTGAAAAGTGTAGGGGTTTAGACAATTGCGGTTTATGCTATACTGTATGTAAATTTAATGCTATTTCAAGGGATGCTTATGGAAAAGCGTTTGTTGACTTTGAAAAATGTATGGGATGTGGGCTATGCGTTTACCGTTGTCCAAGTGAAGCCAGACAGTTAATTCCTAGAAAAAATTATGATCCGAAGTTTCTTCCAATAGAACATACTCATCCCACGTTAGCTCATAGTGCCTAAAATGTTATTTTTTTCTTGAAACTTTATATAATGCATAATCAGAATTTTTGATAAGATATGCATGGAAAATATAATGGATAAGGTAAAAGGAGAACAAAATCTTATGGAAAGAATTATCTCATACGTTCCAGGTTATCATGGGTACAGGGAAAAGGAGCTTAGACGTGAAGCTGACAAGATTATAAGAAATTATTTAGTTAAAGAGTTAAATGATGCTAGAATGATGCTAAATGATTTTCTTAAGGAAATAGCAGAATCTAATGAGACAACTGCTTTTTCTATCGCTAACAGAACCGCTGCTGTACTAGATAGACTAATTAATAAAATAGAGCATGCCAACTACGGCTATTCTGGATTCTTTGATGCAGTTAAGGTTAAAGAAGATAAACTTGAAAAATTGATTGAATATGATTTAAATGTTTTAGAGAATGCAAAGTCTGTAAAGGAGACTGCGAAAAACCTTTCAAAACAAAATGATAGTAAGGTTGCTTTAGAAGATTTTAGAAAAAAACTGATAGAACTTGAAAACCTCTTTGATCAAAGAAATAACATTATTTTTGAGGTGAGTAAATAATGCCAGAAGTTATAGAATGGTCAACCCAAGATGAAAACGATATAGTATACAAGTACCCTAAAAATATAATAACATGGGGTAGCCAACTTATTGTAAGAGAATATCAAGTTGCAGTATTTTTTAGAGATGGAAAAGCCTACGATGTTTTCCAAGCTGGAAGACATACTATAACAACACAAAATCTTCCACTTTTAACAAGCATCTTAAGTCGAATAGCAGGCTACGATAGGTCACCTTTCACAGCAGATATAATATTTGTTTCAACAAAGCAGTTTAAGGGACTTTATGGTGCAAGTGGACAGACTACGGACCTAGCACCACTAAAATTCTTTGGATCATACTGGTTCAAAATTTCAGACCCAAAAATCTTTGTAATGGAAGTGGTCGGAGGCCAAAGTGTCTTCGAAACACCACAGGTAAACGAATTTCTGAGAGGCTACATGAATGAAAGACTAATATCACAACTATCAAAATATGACCTAGTAACAGTATTCAGCAAACTAGAAGAAGTTTCATTCAAAGTAAAAACAGCACTAACAGAAGAACTTGCAAGAATTGGAATACAACTAATAGACCTAAAATTCGAAGGAATAGACA
>JACIWG010000251.1:1446-2016 GCA_014361085.1 Nitrososphaeria archaeon | reverse complement strand
GATATATTAGAAACATGAGCCCATTGAGGATAGGTAGCGGAAGGGAACCCCTTTCGGATCTTTGGTCGACTTAGCTGTTATAAGAATTACATTGCAGGGGAGGGAAGTACCATATATTCCTGGATCCAGTTTAAAAGGCGTGTTCAGATCGCATGCAAGTAACCTTTTAAAATCATATGAATTTGAAGCATGCTCTGGTCTAGCTAAAGAAAGTTGTGTCGATAAAGTAGTAGAAGGATTTCCTCTCAAGGATTCAATAGAAAGATGTATAAGAGAAAATAAACCCGAGGAAGCAATGAACATCTTCTTTAAAAATGTATGTTTAGTTTGCAAAATATTTGGTTCATTGTATTATAAAAGTAAAGTCGCATTCTTAGACGCATACCCTTTAGATGAAAATAATAACATATTGCCATTTAGTCTTGGGACAAGAACTGGAATAGCTATAGATAGGCGAACAGGAACTGTAAGTAGAGGTGCTCTGTATACAGTTGAATATGTTGAGCCTGAATGCAAATTTAGGTTAGAAATAGTAGCTAAGAATTTACCAAACTATGCTCTAGGATTACT
>JACIWG010000251.1:0-1436 GCA_014361085.1 Nitrososphaeria archaeon | reverse complement strand
ACAAGCAGAGGATTTGGTAAAATAAGAATTGAGGATCTGGAAATTTTTTCAAAGGACACATTTAAAGTAGGTGAAGAAAGTGTATTACATTCATTAGAGGAAAACGTGGATGAAGAACTGAATGTAAGTAATATTTCAGAAGTCAGAAATGGTTTTCTGTACTTTTCTAAGGATAATGCATGGAAATTAATAGATCTTTTAGAAGGTGTTTGGAATGATGCAATCGGTAAGATTAAAAGTAGTAAGGTATAATCCTAGACCACGAGATTTTTACATAGACTTATGTGGACATTTAGCTGTTAGTATAATTGTTGAAGGCGATAAACAATCATATCTTCATATAGGTTCAGGTAAAGAATTTTTCAAAGCAGATATAAGTGAATTAAAAGAAGCGTATTCTAAAAAAGAGTTTGAACACTTTCTTGGCAAAATTAAATCTATTAAAGGATATGATAAATTTGCATCAACAATCAAAGGTTCTATAATTCCAGGTTCCTCAATTAAAGGTAATGTGAGGTCAAGACTTGAATTGAGTTTTAAAGGTTATCAGGATACAGTTGACTCATGTTTTATAAATGCAGGAAAACCAGTTGTCAAAGAGTTATTAAAAGGTGCTTCTGGATGGCGACATTATAAAGTATGGAATGAAGTCCTATCAGAAGACAGGGGCATACCATGCAATTTTACTTCAATGGGCAGAATATGTGTTATATGCGATTTATTTGGTTCAGCTGGCTTAAAAAGTTTAATAGATTTTAGTGATTTTGAGAATGTAAATTCTAACATAGAATACTTAGATTTACCCTTCGGGATCAGAGTCGAAGCTGTACCAGCGGAATCTGAATTTAGAGGAAAAGTTTTTTTCAAAAATCTGAAGGATTATGAATTAGGTCTGTTGCTGTTAGGAATGGGTATTAAAGATTACCGTGTAGGAAGGAAAGTTATCTTGGGCCGATTTAAGTATAGGAGCAAGCTGAACTCTTTTAAATTTGGTAGAATCAAGTACAAGTTAAATGAGCTAAAATTAAGCAGGTATTCAAAAACTTTGTCAATAGAAGACGTTAATTTGCAACCAAACACTTTAGTTAAAGGTGACCTATTAGATAGGTTATGCAAATTATTAACTGATCTTGCACTGAAAAAGTTTGAGAATAGATTTAGAATTGTAGATGAGGTTAAGATCCTCGATGAGCTTAAGTGACATTAGATTTCAGAAAATGTATCCAATACTGAAATCTTACGTAATACCCTACTTTGAAGATAACGTGCTGCTTGATTGTAGAGAACTCAAAGACATTGATGTTGAGACGTATAAGAGAGTGCTTGAGAAACTTAAAGAATTTATTGAAGACGTCTTTGGGTTTATAGAAAAGTTAGGCTTAAGATTGAATGATCTGGAAAGGATTGAATTGATTGGAGATATGATTTCATTATAT
>JACIWG010000250.1 GCA_014361085.1 Nitrososphaeria archaeon | reverse complement strand
TCTATAGCAGATTCTATCTCCTCTTTCGAAGGTAATGTTGTAGGGTTGGGTAAACCGCCTCCAAAGGATATCAAATCCTTGCGCCTAGAATATTTGACAAGCTCCCTAACTTCAGAAGCCTTCATTCTGTCGGTTCTACTTGCTAAAAATTTGTAAAAATCCATTTCACCTTCACCTATAATTTGTTTAAATTTCATTAATAAAGTTTTAAATTATCATTTGGGCAAAGTGACAGAAATCAGATTGCTTAAAACTTCAAGAAATTCCTGAAATTTTTCATAAGGTACTTCTGCACCAGCGGCTTTAGCGTGGCCGCCACCGACTCCATCAAATTTTGGAGCAACCTTGACAAGAATAGAATTTAAGTCTATATTAAAGGGTGTTCTTAAACTCATTTCAACCTTTCCATGCTTTATTTCAGCCGCTAAACCTACATGTGCGCCAGTGTATGCTCTAGCGTATATTGCAGCTTTACCCAATGGACCCTTTGGGTCAAGCACATACCCTATACCGCCAAACTTTACAGCATTTCTTTTAACATATTCCCTCATCCTTTCCTCATTACGGGATGCTTCAACAGCCAATTGGGTTAAGGAGTCTATTTCTGATGGAAGAATATTTTTTGAAAGATTATTTAAAATGTCTAACTTCATACCATCATTTTTTCCAATCACTTCAAGAGCCTGGATAAGTATACCTGTCTGAAAATATAGTGTACGTTTGTCCCAGTTTTCGATAATCTTCTGAACACCAATAGTATTATCTAGGTAGTCTCCAATAGAACCATAAACTGCAACTCTACCCATATCAGGATTTATTGACTCCTTAAACCTATAAAAAGCAAGCTCAGAAGCAGAAGCGCCAAGCATATGAACCACTTCAACATTAGATGAAAGATTCGAGCTCACATCATGCGATAGTGGATGATGGTCTATGTAGACAACGGATTTGAAGTCTTTAAAAAAGTTACCCACACTCTGAAAGATGACCTCATTAACTGCAATGTCACAGACTATAATTGTTTCATTCTTATCAATTTTATTTAACGTTTCATAAAGTCTGACAATGTCACAGACTATAATTGTTTCATTCTTATCAATTTTCTTTAACGTTTCATAAAGTCTGACAGGGTTACAGAATATAACTTTAGAGTCAGTATATACTGAGAGAACTAGAGCGCCAGCACATATACCGTCACAGTCACCATGAGTTATTATATGCATTTTATCGTAGCATCTGATGCTTCCTTTATTAAATAAACTTTAAGCATTAAATTAGTAGAATGGTGTTCAGACTCTTAAATTATTTTTAACTTCATTTGCGTAAATGTGAGCCTGTCTTGTCGGCTCAGGTATTTCTTTAATGAGTAACTTTTTAACAACTTCAATTGCTGTATTCAAAGAAATTTTGTGTCCAACACTGATGTAAACGTTAGACTTTAAACGGTACCCTAGCACTTCATCACCATCGACAATGTATCCGTCATCCCTTTCTTTACCAGTTAAATACGATTTTGCTACACCTATGGTTGGAATATTTAAAAGAACACCCAAGTGTGTGGCTTCACCAGCCCTTCTAGGATGACATTTGCCGTGAGCGTCAACTAACACTATATCAGGTTTTATTGAAAGCTTCCTTATTGCACCAGCCATAGCCATTATTTCTCTAAAAGCAAGATAAGTTGGAATATATGGTACTTTCACTTCTGAAACATAAAAATTTTTTTCTAGAACATTTAGGTTTTCAAAATCTAATACAACCGCTGCACCAATCGAAAATTTTGATTTAAATGCTACATCAATTCCCCCAACATACTTTATTGGTTTACTGAAATCATCTTCTTCTATACTCTTTTTTGCTATAATCATCTGTACACGGCGAGCTTTCTCTAAGTCTATTCTAATCAATCCACACAGTGTACATGCTAAAAATATTTATTCTTTCACACATTCCGAAAACAGTTTTTCCCAGTCTCTTCTCAGAATACTGTAGATGTAAGTGTTATAGTATTTCCCGTTCCTATAAAGTGAGCACCTTAACTCA
>JACIWG010000249.1 GCA_014361085.1 Nitrososphaeria archaeon | reverse complement strand
AATATAAATCAACCCATTAGAGTGCATCCTAATAGCTTGAGATGGAAATAGAGGAAGATACTCCATTAAAGCTTTCTCGGCTACATAAGTGAAGAAGCCAGTGGGTCCAGGATAGCGGTTCGCGTTCTCGAAAGCTTCTAAGTTCTCAAGTTTATTATATTCGTTTACTGGGTCTTTTTCGCAACCTTTTTCCATAAAATCACCATTGGATGGATTATCCATCCAACATTGACGATATAAGATTTACTTTAACTAGAACATGATAAAAAGACTCATATCAAAAATAAAAGGTGTAGAAGAACATTATCATATTAATGGTATTTTTAATTGAAACTATCTGCAAAATTTACTTGCCATACTATAATATTTTTAATTCAATAAGAAGCCTGTTCACTAAACTTAAAACATATTTCGCATCAGATAGCGCCTTTTCTGCATCCTCTTTATCAAATATGTCTTCAGCAGTCTTACCTAATGTTTCAATACCGTAGAGGCTTGGGCTTCTTTTATCTACAAGGTCTCTAGAAATTTCACTAACCTTTTCAATCTCTTTTCTAAACCATTCAGGAAATCTTTCCTTAACAGCCTTCAAAATTCTGCCCACGTCATGTTCTTTAGGATATTCTACACCAACAGCTCTAAGTGCTGCCTTTAAAGAAAGTTCAACACACTCCTGACTATATCTGACCACATCAGGATACGATTTTTCAGAGTAAGCTAATTCTGCACTTTTAACCCTGACTGAAGCCCTCCTAAAATAGTCTTCAGCTAATCTTGCAAGCTTCATAACTCTACATCTCCTGCTTTTTCTGGAGTGCCCAATATCCAGTACCAGCTTCCGTCAGGCTCCTCGAACCTTTTTGCCCCAATTTTTTCAAGCCTCTCTCTAACCTCAACTATCTTATCTGACATAAGCTTGTTCCTATCATATATGATTATAGCATCTCTCACCATGTCAAGATAAAATGGATGTGTTATACCGGCTTCCCTTTCATCTATTAATAGGATATCAACATCTGCATAAATTCCATAATTTTTCCACAAATAAATTATAATATCATCCATCAACTTAAAAGATACAATTTCACGGATAATACTTGTCCTATCACTATAGCTTTCAGGTAAATCTTTTGCAATCACAAGCAAATCTATATCACTTTCAGGCTTCACTGTACCCTTAGAAAGTGAACCAAACAATACGATAGACTCCAATTTAGGCCCAAGCACTTCAAAAATTTTGGCTACAGCAAGCTCGAGCACAGGTAACCTATTCCTCTGTCTTATCCTATCCCTCCACACAAATCCTGAAGCCTCCATTAAAGCCACAAGCGGATGCACAATCCTGTACACGCCCCTACTTACCCTATCAACCCAACCATAGCCCATCATCTTATACAACAAAAGTGAAGCCTCCTCGGAGTTTAAAACTGCTTTTGAATCCTTTACCGTAAAAGGTATAAGGCTGAAGGATGAGAACAGCATATAATATTTGTCCACTAACCAATTCGGTAAAGCTTTAGCCATACCCAATAAAATTTTTCTTTTCACTTATAAATTTTTTCTTATAGGGTAATGATTACCCAATAGGTAATAATCACAATTTTATGTTAACTAAAAATGTTCAAGAATTCAAGCATTATTATAGCTGTTTTCAAAACTATTTATAGAACCTAATGTTTGAAACATATTGTGTGGCTCGGAATATACTTAAGCACAGACGAAGTAGTTGGACAGGTTGTAGATGATAAATTAAAGACCATAAGCCTGAGGAGAAGGCCAATAATAACCTATACTCCAAAAAGTGGTCATGTTGAACAGGATCCAGAAGAATGGTGGACAACTCTTACGACAGTTGTAAGGGAAATAAAACGTGATGTCAAAGGACAGAAAATTAAAGCAATATCTGTTACATCACAGAGGGAAGGACTAGTGTTTGTCGACAGTGAAGGTAAACCTTTAGGAAGATGCATAATATGGATGGATACAAGAGCATACAAGGAGGCAGAATATGTGAAGAAAAGGATTGGTAAAAGCACCTTATATAA
>JACIWG010000248.1 GCA_014361085.1 Nitrososphaeria archaeon | reverse complement strand
AGAACTTTTAGATGCACTAAAATTTTATGGAAAAAGGGCTAGTATTTCAGTTGTTGAGTTAACTAACTCAATACTTTCAGCATACCCTAACGAAATGGCTAGGGGTATTGCATTCGATTACTTTTCCAAGAAGGGTGTAAAATTTATTCTTGGGCAGGGTGTAAAACATTTGCAACGTGATAAAGTTATTTTTGTAAATAATAATAGTATTGAATCAGATTTAACCATATGGGCTGCTGGCATAAAATGCTCTAATTTATCATCATATGTTAGGGGAGCAAAACTTTCTGATGGCTTCATAAAAGTTGATGAAAGACTATTAGTCGAGGGTGCAGAGAACGCTTTCTCGATAGGCGATATGGCTTTTGTAGAGATCAATGGCAGGAGAGCTCAGAAGATGGCGGGTGAAGCTTTGGAGCAGGCTAAGACTGTAGCAAGAAATATAGCCTTCATGATGGAAGGTAAAGTTGCTACAGCTAACCATGTAATAAAGTTTCCTGTAGACTTTCCTCAAGCCCTACTTTCTGTTGGCGATGAAAAGGCTATGCTAATATTTGGACAAGATTATGCGAGTCTAGGTAATGTAGAATATTTTCTTAAAAAGAGGATAGACTTTGACGAGATAATGGAACGCTTTCCAAAACCATAAAAATTTAATTTAGCTTACATTCAGCAATAACTTCTTTAAAAAAGCTTTTAAAAACTTAAAATAAAAATATTACTTTCCTTATTAAATGAATGGTGGATGAATGGAAAAGTTAGGCAAGCAAAGAATATAAGAGGCATGTTTTTGGAAAGGCTCTGGAATTTATTGACAAAAAAATATAGGCAGATTGTCCTCGTCTCCGGTTTAAGAAGGGTTGTAAAGAGTGTTTTGATGTTTCAATGATTGACCATTTGATTAAAAATAATGTTGAACCTAGAAGAGTATTTTAAAGGCTCTAAGTTCGGTTTTAGGGCTAAGCCCTACATTGAAGGTGGTAATGCAGTAACACCAGCAATAGTCGTTGCTGAGTTAAGTAGAAAGTTGATGAATAAAGTTAAAGAGGGTCGGGAAACTTTAGATGGTAGAAGAAAGGCTCTTCTTTAAATTGAAACAACAACCGTAATTTTTGATTTAACCAAAGAAGTTGTAGAATTGGCAGGAGAGATAGATGTTGAACGAAAAAAATAGTTAAGGGATGGGGGTTAGCTGACTCGATCATTTTAGCTACAGAACGAATGCTTAAGGCAAAAATTGTTACAGGAGACACTCATTTCAAGGATCTTGGAGATGAAATTATCAGTATTTGGTAAAAATCGCTGAAACATCTTTGTAGTTTTATAAACACTTTTTACATCGACTGTTTATTTTTGAATTTTAAATTGCTGTTCAAGTAAATCTAACCTTTGTATGCATCTTTTCCATTCGTAACCGTATCTGTTCAAGCAGACGGTTTCTACACCAAGCTCAGACGCCGGCCCTAGATCGTATTGTGGATATGCTGAAATATGAACCACGTTTTCTAGGTCAACACCCATTTTTTCATAGGCTCTTGTAAAAGCATTTTTGTTCGGTTTATAGTATCCAGTATCTTCTGCGGTGACAATATAATCGAAGAGGTCTTCGACTCCAGCCAAAGTTATCTTAATAAGCCTTTTTTCAGTATTCGATATTATTCCAATACTATACCCTTTCTTTTTAAGAAGCATTAACCCTAGTAGTGCGTCTGGAAAAAATGGTGATTTAGAAAATGCTATAACAATTAAGCGCCCATACTCTTCTAAATAGTTTACATTTTTTTCAGCAAGTGTTTTCTTTAAAACTTCCATTAATATTTTAGAATATGGCATATAAGATTTTAGACCCCTTACTATGGTGAACTCGTTTTCAAAGAATCTTTCAGAACTGTTTGGGCAAATTAATTCTATTGATCCAGTAATGCTGTTTTTCCAGTCGACCAATGTCCCATATAGGTCGAATGTTAAAACTTTCATGAACGTGTTTCCTCAATTTTATTTAATAAGTTTTCCGTCAGTGTCTGAAGCTATCTTATATGAAATAGTGTGGTATGTACGCTATTTTTGTGTTGCCGA
>JACIWG010000025.1 GCA_014361085.1 Nitrososphaeria archaeon | reverse complement strand
ATCATATCCTTCATCAAAAATTTCTTTTAAAGTCAAACTTTTCCCAATACAAAAGTTTGTGTAAACTTTAACACCACTATCCTCCAAAGTCTTTATTTCTTTTTCAACAACATCCTTTGGCAGTCTAAACTCTGGAATACCATACACTAGAACCCCTCCAGGCTTATGTAATGCCTCGAAAATTGTCACGTCATAGCCCAGCTTTATCAGGTCTCCTGCAACAGTTAACCCAGCTGGACCTGAGCCGACAACCGCAACCCTTTTACCATTAAAGGCTCTGCATTCAAACCTCTTCCACCCCCTTTTTAAGGCGATGTCTGCAACAAATCTTTCAAGTAATCCAATAGAAATTGGCATACCCGTTCTGTTTAAAATGCATGCTTTCTCACACTGCATTTCTACTTGGCATACCCTCCCCGTAACAGCAGGTAAACTGTTTGTTTCGCAGATTATTTCGATAGCCCTCCTATAGTCTCCACGCCTTATCGCGTTAATGAAATTTGGAATTTTTACATTAGCTGGACAGCCTGCCATGCAGTATGCTTTACTGCATTGTAGACAGCGTGAAGCCTCCCTCTTAACTTGTTCTTCTGTAAATCCTAAGTTCACTTCATTGAATGTGCTTATCCTCTCCTCCAAGGGAAGAAGTTGCGGTTTTTCTCTTGCAAGAGTTTTGTCAACCATTACATCCACTCCTCCTAAAATCTTCTAAGGCTTTCATTTCATATTTTGTGTAAGCTTTCAGCCTTAACTCAAGAGTTTTAAAGTCAAGCTGGTGTGCGTCAAAGTCTGGGCCATCTACACATGCAAACTTGATTTCTCCTCCAACTAGAACTCTGCATGCACCACACATGCCTGTTCCGTCAACCATTATTGGGTTAGCGCTCACGACAGTCCTAATCCTATACCCTCTTGTAACCTCACTGACAGCCTTCATCATTGCAACCGGGCCTACTGAATAAACGTAATCAATGGTTTGTCCTTCTCTGAGAATTTTGCTTAATATTTCTGATACAAACCCTTTATAGCCTAGGGAGCCGTCATCAGTGCAAACGTAAACTTTGTCACATATGGATTCCAATTCTTTTACTAGAATAAGTTTATTCGAAGACCTTGCTCCAACAATACCAATAACATGGTTTCCGGCATCTTTGAGAGCTTTAGCCTGTGGAAGAATTTCTGCGACACCAACGCCCCCTCCAACAACAGCGACATTACCAAATTTACTAATTTCAGAGGGCTTACCAAGTGGGCCTGTAACCGAATATATTTTTTCTCCAACATTTTTTAAAGCAAGTAATTTTGTTGTCTTTCCCACAACCTGAAATATTAGTGAAATTTTTCCATTTGCTGTATCTCCATCAACAATAGTTAATGGAATACGTTCACCACTTTCATTAACCATTATCATTATAAACTGTCCTGGTTTCCAGTTTCTCGCTATCAATGGAGCATTTATGACAATCTTAAATATACCTTCTGCAAGCTCCACTTTATCAACTATAGTGTACATAATAATATCATCACCATTGTTGGCTAGAGCCATATTAATACTTTACCATTTTTTTATTTTTTATAAATAAAAATTGAAAATATTTTAACAACTTTATATTAGCTATTACTTGATTAGAGAAGCTGAAGCGTAAATAATTATCCAATAGGTCCTGTAGCCACTTCTTCTCCAACTCGATTTAGTTTAAGTATTAAATCTTCACCGTCATCTCCCACAAGTCTAATCTCTATTTCATCCTTCTCAATGTAACCTTTTTCATTAAATGGTGGCCCATGTCCAGGTATTATTTTAATAGGCTTCAGCTCTGTAACCTTACTAACACTTTTTCTCGCCTCATCTCTGTTATAAAATATTATGTCAGGGTATCCCCTTTTTATTGTCCTATAGTAGGGTACTGCATCACCTGAAATTATTATATTACCTTTTTCTGATTTAGCCAGCACTGAAATGTGTCCTACGGTGTGTCCAAACGTGTTTATTGTATAGACGTTTTCTGTAACCTTAAACATGTCATCATTTATGATAGATAGTTTCATCCTTTCAAGCATCTGTTTAAAAGTTTTTGTAGCCAAATCTTCTTTACCGAAAAGGTTTCCTTCCTCCCACTCTCTTTTGTGTAAAAAGATTCTGCTTTTCTCGAAAAGGTCTATGTTAGCACAATGGTCCCAGTTCAAGTGAGTTAATATCACATAATCTATGCTGTTTGGGCTTAAGCCACTATTCTTTAAATTTTCCTCTAATCTTAGCCTCGTACCATAATGGCCTACGTCGACAAGGATTCTTTTTCCTTCATCATAAATTAGGGTTGAAGTTGAAGCTCCCAATGTGCCATAGTTTGTTCTTAAAATTGTCCCCTTAACAATTCTTATAATATTTTTTTCTTCAACAACCATGTCAATCACATTTTATTAGAATTTCCGATGATTTATACTTTCCTATAATTTTACCATCGACTTCAAAAATGGTTTCGAAGTTCTAGTTTATGTTTAAAAAGCTTAAAAGTACATGCATATAATGTTGAAGATGGTGCATATGTCGTCAGGGGGAGAAAAGAAATTTAAGGGTTGGATTGTTTCTTTGGACAAGCATAAGTCTCCTACATCTGAAACAATATTATATTTTAATGCTGCAAGAGAATTGAATACTGTGACAGGAAAGATTCTGCCTTTTTCTTGGATAAAATCACTCAACACTGCTTTAAACAAGTACCCAAACTATCATTTAAGCAAGTGTATAAACAAGATTGTTTCACCAGATGGTGAAGATATGACTGAATACATGATTTTTGCCGTCTTGGCTACAAAAAAAGATTCAATAAAATCTTATTCTGACAACCTCTACAATATACCTTCATCGGATGTTCAGCTCTACAGTAAAGCTGGACTGCTTATTAGTGTGTCAGAAGACAATCAGGTTGGACTATTTGGACTGAAGCCTTACGAATTGTTTGTTTCAGTTTCAGCTAAACCTATGCGAGCCAAAATTTTGGAATCTCTTGTAGTCAATAGGCCTGAGTTTTGGGAAGAAGTGCATGTTCTGGTAACCGCGGACTATGATTGGAGCAAAATCTTTTATCAAAGCAAATAAGCTGCAACAAACTTTTTAAAATTTTATCTTCTATTTCAAGCCTAAAAATCTATTTTTTTAAAATTTTATGTAACTCATAAAAATTTAAAATATAAACGATTGTATACTCTAATAGAAGAAAATATTAAGTATACCAAAATTATTATGTTCGGCGAAGAATTATGGAAGATAATTTAGAATTTAAAGGCATTAAACCTAAAACTTTGTCCTTTCCAATAGACAGTGTAGACCACGTTGATCATGTGATAAAACTTGCTTTAAGTGGCCACGATAAACTAGCTGCAGACCATATACTGCATAAGGAGATGGTTGGTTCCCTAGCGTTTACTGTTGGAAGTATAGCACGTACGCTTTCACTAAAATTTTATTCATGTTTGAACCTTGACCCTGAAGACTCTAAAATTACAAGGTTTAGGATATACAATGTTTTAACTCAAATCGCATTAAACCTCTTCGGCTATGAAAGGATAATTGTCGGCTTCAGTGAAGGAGAAGTTAAAGAATCTATTGAACATTTACTTAATACTCTAAAAGAACTTGAATCCTCTGAAAAAAGAATGTTTCAATCATCTGTAGCTAATGATGTTGTAGAAGGCATTTTATATGATATGAAGATAGTTATGTCAAAATACTATCGTGTTCCCGGCTCAATGGTATCTAAGATGGCTGAAAACATTGAAAAGAAGCTTGATAGGGAAAATCCTATATCAAGTTTTCTTATTGCGGCAAAGGACGAAATACAGGAGAACATATATTATCGTTTGAGTTTAAATGGAAACAGGTTTGGAAATGATTATGCCCTAGGTTTAAGATGGTTAAGGCATCTTGGTTTTGTTCAGGTGTCAACGAATCCTGTGCTTGCAGCAGCAGCCTATATTGATGATGAAACCTTATGGGAAGGATATTCTGGAGAAAGCTTCTGCAATGACTTTAAAACCCTTGTCTACGAAAATCCCCAATGGACAGCTTCTCCCGAAACATATGCAGATGAAATGACGATGAAGGCTAGTGAAGTTTCAGTTTTCCCTAACCTTGCAGTATTCAGGCCAATAGCTATTGCCTCAAACTTTGAACATGGTATGGTCAGCTACCAACTTAACCCACACGTGAGTGCAAGCGTTGAAGGAAGTTTAAGAGACGCTCTACAAATTTATTCTGACGCCTACGATTTCTTGAAAAAGTATGACGCTTACCTGCTCTGGGGATACAATAATAGTTGTGTTGAAGTTGGACGACCAAACCTAGTTTTTAAGGTTCCTGGAAACAATTCTGCGGCCATAGAGATAACCTCCATGCTTGAAAGCTTAGGTATTGGCACAAACAACACGGAAACATACACTGTAGCTCAGGAAGCGTATCTAATAATATCCAAGATAGATGGCAGATCAAAAGCTGTAAAGAAGGGCTTTCATGTAACAACATGCTATGAAACCACAATGTGTGGTAGATTAAATGATCACCTTCGCGAAGTCCAAGCTGAAATTTTACTTAACAAAGTATGGGATACGGCTAATGGTAAATTTTTAGTAATGGAGCTTGCAAGAATCTTTAACATTAAAGATTTTGAGAAACTGCCAAAGGATAAGCTAATCAAAACTTTAAGCGACAGAAAATATTTGAACAGTTTAACAAATGAAAACTTTGTTAAAACAATTTTAGCGTCAGAGATACTTGGTTCATCTGAAAAGGAAGTAATCCAATACCTAGAACGTCTTGAAGATGATATTGGAAAGGCTGGGATAGCAGTAAGCCAAATACTCTTTAAACTCTTCTTTACACCTGAAAGTAGAATTAAATGGTTCAATCACATAAAGAAAAAGTATGGACTAAACGATATTCAGGCAAATAAAGTGATAGATGGCATACACGTGCTCCCTGCATCCAAAAGAAAGCCCAGGGAAACATTTCTAACTCTCTCTCCAAACAATATGACAAACACAGAATTCCCAAACCATCAGACCAATGTGATGGTAGAAGCTCAAAAAGAGTTCTTTGACATGAAAATGTATGATAATGCTGTAATAAAGTTAATGATAGATAAAGATTCTATTCATCGACTTACTGAAGTCTATGATATACGGGGCGAGTGCAGGCTTGCGCTAGAACTTACACCGGACCTTATATCAGTCTTCGAAGAAGTTGGGATAAAGACTGATTTTGGAGAAAGAGGTTTAAAGCCTGAAGACTGGCCAAAATTTGGTGCAGTCATAAAGACGAAGACAGAATTTACAAATGCATATAATGAATTTAAATCCAAGGTACTAGAATTTATAAAAAAGTGTGAACTTCGATAATCACAATTTTTATTTATACTAAACTTTTTAATAATATTATAGCGTAAACTTTATTTAGCATACAAAGTGATATTTATGATGGTATAATATGGCTAGAGTGTTGATAAAGGACCTAGTAAAGAGGTTTGGTTCAACAGTCGCCGTCTCTAACCTGAACCTTGAAATAAAAGACAAAGAATTCGTCGTCCTTCTTGGTCCAAGTGGATGCGGTAAAACAACAACATTAAGATGCATTGCAGGCCTAGAGACACCAGACTCTGGAGAAATTTATATCGGCGACACGCTAGTCAACGACCTGCCTCCAAAGGACAGGGATATTGCAATGGTCTTCCAAAGCTACGCCCTCTACCCACACATGACAGTATACGATAACATAGCTTTCCCACTAAAGATTAGGAAGCTTCCGAAAAGTGAGATAGACAAGAAGGTGAGGGAGGTTGCGAAACTTTTGCAGATTTCTGAACTTTTGGATAGGAAGCCTAAGCAGCTTAGCGGTGGCCAAGCACAACGTGTAGCTCTAGGAAGGTCTATTGTAAGAGAACCAAAAGTTTGGCTCATGGATGAACCCCTCAGTAACTTGGATGCAAAGCTTAGACTTTACATGAGGGCTGAATTGAAAAGGTTGCAGAAGGAGCTTGCGATAACAACCGTGTACGTAACACACGACCAGGCTGAAGCTATGACAATGGGTGACCGTATTGCGGTAATGAATAAAGGTCTACTACAACAGTATGCATCACCAGACGAGGTGTTCAACAGACCAGCGAATGTGTTCGTAGCAGGCTTTATAGGAAGTCCGCCAACAAACATGGCTTCGGGTACATTCGTTGAAAAGGATGGTAAAGGATACTTTGATGGTGGTGCGATAAAGTTTAGGCTTCCAGATCCAGCTGTGGAAGTGATAAAATCTAAGGGTGTTAATGAAATCATCTTCGGTATAAGGCCAAGAGATTTGATTGTTTCAGCTGAAAAGCCTAAAACAGACATATACATGTCCTCAGAACTATATATTAGTGAGCCATTAGGTGATGAAATGGTACTGGACCTTAAAATGGATGACCAGATATTTAAGGCAGTAGTATCATCAGATGTGGGAGAAAAGTTCCAGATAGGACAGAAGCTGTATTTAACATTCGATCAAACTAAACTACACATATTCGATAAAAAGACGGAAGAATTAATCTACTGAAATTTCTAGTTTTTAATTTTTTTATTGTTTATACACCTGCGGGTTTGCAACATATAATGGTCTTTCTCCGTTAAAGAATCTCCTTAAGTCTTCTGCATTCATCAGGTCTGTTCTTCTTAAGGCTTCTAAAGTAAAGTTTGCGTTATGAGGTGTCACTATAATATTGTCTAGTATGAGCAGTGGATTTTTTGGGTCTACCGGTTCTTGTTCGAAGACGTCCAAGGCTGCTCCAGCGATCCATCCTTCCTTTAAGGCTATATATAGTGCCTTCTCGTCCACTACAGCCCCTCTTGAAGTGTTTATGAGATATGCTGTCTTCTTCATCAACTTTAATCTTTCACTGTTTATAAGATGTTTGGTCTCTTCCGTTAATATAACATGTAATGTTATTATATCTGAACTTTTTAAAAGTTCATCTAAGGTTGTAGGGTTTGCTCCAAATTTTCTTATCTCCTCTTCTCCAACATATGGGTCATATACTAGTATTTTTACATCAAATCCTGAAAGCTTTCTAGCAACTCTTTTTCCTATTCCTCCGAAACCTATTATTCCAACAGTCTTTCCCATAAGCTCATAGCCTAAGATCCTATTCCATCCACCGTTTACAGTATTATCGTGAAGTTTAGGTATCATTCTCATGACGTTTAAAATTAGTGCAATCGTGTATTCTGCAACAGAGTCTGCATTAGCTTGAGGTGTATACGTTACCACAATCCCCTTTTCTGTTGCAGCATTAAGGTCTATGTTATCTACTCCAACTCCATGTCTTGCAATAATCTTTAACTTGATCACATTCTTTAAAACCTCTCGGTCAAGCTTTTCGTTCCCTAATACTATTCCATCATAAACTTTCACTGCCTCAACCATTTCGTCAAAACTTTTAGCACCCTTCACATCCACTTCAGCAAAGGACTTTAAAATTTCTAAAGCCTCACTACAGTATTGTCCAAAGGACCTTGATATTACACGAATTCTCGGCCTTTCCATCAATTTCCCTCTAAAATTTTTAGAATATTATGAATATAAGCTTTAGCTCATATCTTACGTTAAAGTTGGATTTGCAATAGTATCATACTATATGAAATTACTCCTGCAAAACTCTAGTTTTATCTAATGGCCTTACTTTCATGACATCAGGGTTCAGTAGTGCCGGCGGCTTCTGTCCCTTCAGTACAGAAATTAGGTTGTTTACTGCAAGATTTAGCATGGCCTCTCTTGTCTCGATTGAAGCTGAACCTCTGTGTGGTGAGAGGACTACATTTTCCATGTCCAAAAGTTCGCTATCCAATGGAAGCGGTTCCTGTTCGAAGACGTCTAAACCTGCACCCATAATCCACCCTTCTTTAAGAGCTCTAATCAGAGCCTTTTCATCTATCACCGCTCCTCTTGAAGTGTTCACTATTATCGCATCCTTTTTCATTAGCTTCAGTTTACTTTCATCTATCAAGTGATATGTTTCTTTAAGGAGGGGTACATGTATGCTTACAACGTCAGATATTTTAAGAAGTGTTTCAAGGTCGCAGTATTCGAAATCAAGCTTTTCTGCTTCCGGAGGCTTCACAATATCATAGTATACTATTCGCATTCCAAAGCATCTGCCTATTTCAGCAACCCTTCTACCAATTCTCCCTAAACCGATAATTCCTAAAGTTTTTCCCTTCAAGTCTCTACCCAAAGGCTCTTTGTAGATTCCCTTAACCCACTTTCTAGCCCTAACTATTCTTTCAGCCTCAGAAATTCTCTTGTATGTTGAGAGAATTAGGGCCCAGGTTACTTCTGCAACACAGTCACTCAATACGCCAGGCGTATAGCCTATGTAAATTCCCCTCCTTGTAGCTTCATTCACGTCAATATGGTCAAATCCTACACTATATGTGCTTACAACCATCAAATTTGGTGCATGATCAAAAAGCTCCCTATCCACTTTAATATGTGGTGCAGTTAATAGTCCAACCTTATCCTCTAACAATTTTAAAAGTTTATTCCTATCCTTAACAAGTTCTGGACCACCTTCAACAATAAAATATTTTTCAAGTGCATCAAGAGCATTTTTTGGTAACTCTAGGGTAGTTAAAATTTTAGGTTTCATGGTCAATAATGCCTTTTCTTCTCCTAATAAATTTTAAAATCTTTTGTAAAAATTATAGTAAAAACCTTATTAAATTAGGATATACTAAAGGCAATATAATCTTTCAAATCCTCAACATCATACGATTCCCTCAAAGATACAACATTTTTAATTATAGTGTTAAACTCTTTGAACGTGTACTTCCTCTTTAACCCACTTACAACTATAGCCGCCTCCCTATTAGAAACCCTCTTTATTTCTTCTAAAGACCTTAGAGGATTAGGTAGGTTTTGGATTAATGTTATGGAGAAAATTGTATCGAAAACCTTGTCTCTAAAGGGCAGGTGCTCAGCGTCGGCTAAGACAAGGAATAAGTTTATTTTATCTCTAAATTTTATCCACCCTATTCTCAAAATTTTTTCCGAAATATCTACACCAACAAAAATTTTGTCCTCATCATACAGGTTTTCGAATAAGATACATGTTCCACATCCAACGTCCAAAATCTTTCTCCTATTTCTTAAATCCAAATTTTTGAGAATAAAATCCATTTTCATCTTCTGTTCCCGTCCATAAAGTGTGTCATATGCTTTCGCTAGTGCATTATAATGTTTCATGGTGTCAAGTTTATGCTTCCATGGGTCTTTTAGTTTATGTACAATTTTGTTGTCCATAGTCAAACATTTTGATAAATAATCTTATCAACAATTTTTTCAAGTTTCCTGGAAATCTCTGTTGAAAGAAGTTCTCGAACTTCACCGAAGCATTTTTCAAGTTGTGGGTCAAATGGAATTTCTCCCAAAAATCTTGTTCCTTTAACATGTTCCCTTATTGAACTCGAGTTCTCGATTTTCATGTTTTCTATAATGCCTAAAACTTCAACCTTTGATGTGTGAAGTGAATCGAGAAGCTTTTTTACTGTAGAAAAGGATAGAAGTGATGGTGTTGTAACAATAATAAACTTAACCCTTTTCATGAAACGGACTACGTCTAGGGTTGCATCATTGATTCCTGGAGGCATATCCAGTATCAAATAATCTAGGTTACCCCATCTTGTTATCGCCAAAATTTCTAGGAAAGAATCTGAAAAATCCTGTCCTCTTAAAGAAAGCGCTTTATCCTTTGAAAAGTAAACTATTGACATAAACTTTATACCGTAAACTGTTGGAGGAACTATCCCCTCTTTCTCTTTAGGAAAAATGTCCTTGACTCCTAAAATTAGGTGTGTTGATGGGCTTGTAAAATCTAGGTCCATTAATCCAACCTTAAACCCCTTTCGAGCCAAAATTAGAGCTAAAACTGACGCGATAACACTTTTTCCAACACCCCCCTTACCACTTGAAACTGCAAAAATATTATTTACCTGCGAAAGCCTATGCTCTAAAACCGTTATTCTTGGGTCGAACATTATCTAATTCCACCCACACTTTCAATATACATTCTCCTACCTTCCATGAACTCGAAGTCTTGTGCACTACATTTTGGACATTTTATAAAAGAGTGCGCTACCTCTGGGACAAAGTGTATTGCCTCAGCTACTTCCTCATCAAGCTTGTCTTTATCAAAATCCCATATTTCCCCACATATTCTACATTTTAGCTTGGCCTTAACCGTTTCAACTTTAAACTCCGCTTTCTCCAGTTTCCCTCTCTTAAGTTGGGTTAATGCAAATTTTATTGTTTCCAAGTCTACCTGCTGCAATTCTCCAACTTTAACATTAACGCTTAAAATTTCTCTAAATCCTTCCCTTTCAGCAATCTCTGTCACAGTATATATTATGGCTTCAGCTAGAGCCCACTCATGCATATACATTAATCTAAGTAAAATAGATTTTAAACATTATTCTTAACCTAATAAATTTGTTACTAAACATGATTTAATGATAGAAGTAGTTTAAGTTGTTAAATGTCATTAATAAGATCTAGTATTTTATACATTTTTTCATATGATTTAATATATTCAGGGTCAATTTCTCCAATTCTAATTTTAACATGCCTCATCTTTTCAGCAAAGGCTTTCTTATCTTTTGCCTCAATTATCTTAATCCATTGTCTACATTTTCTTAAAAACATTTTTTCTATCAACTCTGCTTTTGAGGCACTTGTGTGGATTGTTGCATAAAATTCTTCATCTTCTGAGGCTACTGATTCAGCTAATGTGATAAGCATCTTGAAGCTGCTGCCTGAAATTTTCTTTGCTAAAGCAAAGTTTTTGAATTCTATTAATGTATCGCATGTAAGCAGTCCTATAAAATGTGGTAAACATAATACTATTGACATAAGTTCATCGTGTTCTTTTGGATTCATTAGATAAACATGCGCTCCCCTCTCTTCTAACCATATCCTAAACCTTTCAGCAAACTCTCTTTCTCTATCTTTAACTGGAGTGAGGATAATGTTCTGTCCCCTAATATCTTTAGCTCCTGGACCGAATAGTGGATGCATTCCCAAAGTTAAGCTTGTCTTCAAATACTTGTGCATTAACTTTACAGGTTCATTTTTTAATGAGCATGCATCCATTATAACATGCTCTCTTCTAGTGTATGGCTGTATACTTTTTACTGCCTCTTCAAAATTATCTATTGGTACAGTTAACAAAATGTATTCTACATCCTTTATAACACTATAATCTTCTGTAGCATTTATTCCAAAATCTTTCTTTATAATTGGAAACTTTCTTTTATCCTTTTCAATAACCTTAACATTGTATCCTTCTTTCAAAAAGAATCTTGTAAACCATCTTCCCATTTTCCCTGCTCCAACGACAGCATAACTCATACCTATATTACACGCCCTTTTTAGTCACATATTTTTTATGCTTTAAAAAGTTTTAAGCTAAACAAAAACCTTTATTTGAAGAGTATTTCGCTTTAAAAGTATTAAAAATTTAAAAAAATTTTGCTTAGGTGTAACCTTTATCCAAGTACACACCCTTTATCGGCAGAGTTAACCATTTGAGAATATCTTTTAAGGTAGCTGGAGAACTTTATCTTCTTTTCAGGCCTTCTCCAACCCTTTAACCTTTCCATAATTTCTTCATTCGAAATTTTCACCTGTATAAGTCGCATTCTAACATCTATTTCAATAATATCACCGTCTTTCAATATCGCAATTGGCCCACCATCGAATGCTTCCGGCGAAATGTGGCCAACACATGGTCCCCTTGTGCCTCCAGAAAATCTTCCATCAGTAATCAAGGCTACAGATTCACTTAATCCCATTCCAACTATGGCAGAAGTGGGTGAAAGCATTTCCCTCATTCCAGGACCCCCTTTTGGTCCCTCATACCTTATAACTATAACACTTCCCTTCTCAATCCTTCCACCAAATATTGCCTTTGCACAATCTTCCTCTGAATCAAATACCTGCGCTGGTCCCATAAAGTACTTGTTCTTTTCAGATATTGCAGCCGTTTTTATAACTGCACCTTTTGGTGCAAGGTTTCCCTTTAAAATTACAATACCTCCTTCTAGATGAATTGGATCTTCTAGTGGGCGAATCACTTGCCTATCAAGAACTTCGGCGTCCAATATATTTTCTTTAACCTTCTTTCCAGTAACAGTTAGCTGGTCTAGATGTAAAAGTCTGCTTATGTTCTTCATTACCGCAGGTATTCCTCCAGCCCTATCTAGGTCTTCAAGCATAAACTTGCCACCGGGATATATGTCACATACATGTGGAACCCTCCTACTTATTTCATCGAAGACTGAAAGGTCCAGTTCTATTCCAAGTTCTCTGGCAACAGCTGTTAAATGCAATATTGTATTAGTTGAACCTCCCAGAGCCATGTCTACGGCGATAGCGTTTTCAAAACTTTCTTTCTTCATAATATCTGATGGCCTAAGGTTTTCGTAAACCATTTGAACAATCCTTTCCCCAGACATCTTCGCTATCCTTATCTTTGAAGAACTTGTTGCTGGTGCTGTAGCACAATATGGAAGTGCCATTCCAATAGCTTCTGTCAAACAGCTCATCGTGTTCGCAGTAAATAGTCCACTGCATGAACCGCAGCTTGGACATGCTACATTCTCTAAATTCTTAAGCTCATTTTCAGTGATTCTACCAACACTATAATCTCCAACTGCCTCGAAAACCGAAATCAGTCCAACCTTTTTACCTTTAAAGAAGCCTGCAAGCATCGGTCCTCCAGTAACAAATATTGTTGGTATGTCAAGTCTAGCGGCTGCAATGAGCATTCCAGGAGTAATTTTGTCACAGTTTGTCACCATAACCATTCCATCAAACTGATGCGCTTGTATCATGATTTCTATAGAGTCTGCGATTATTTCCCTAGATGGAAGAGAGTACTTCATTCCCTCATGGCCCATGGCTATACCATCACATACACCTATTGTATTGAATTCGAAGGGTACTCCTCCAGCGGCTCGTACTCCAGCGCTTACCGCCTCAGCAATTTTGTCTAAATGCATGTGCCCAGGTACGATTGTATTGTAACTGTTCACTATAGCAATAAATGGTTTCTCTAGTTCGCTGTCCGTTACACCTAAAGCTTTCAAAAGTGACCTATGAGGTGCTCTTTCTACACCCTTCTTTATTATATCACTTCTCATATTCTCGGGCATGATGTGGCAATCTGGTTATTTCCTTTATTATATAAAATTTAAGCTTTCTAAAAACTTTTATAGTCAAAAACCTTTTCCATTGAGGCGATATCGTACATTGAGTTACAAAACGGAAAAGATTTGGTTTGATGGAAAATTTGTAAACTGGGATGAGGCGAAAGTTCACGTACTGGTTCATGGTCTACATTATGGGTCAGGTGTTTTTGAAGGGATAAGATGTTATAAGACTTCCAGGGGTCCAGCCATATTCAGGCTGAAGGATCATATCGAAAGGTTCTACAATTCTGCAAAAATATATTTTATGAAAATCCCATATACTAAAGAAGAACTAGTGAATGCTATAGCGAATTTAATAAAGTTAAATGGTTTAGAAGAATGTTACATTAGGCCAATAGCATTTAGGGGTTTAGGTGGTTTTTCACTTGATCCTAGAAATAATAGCCTGCATGTGGCTATCGCAGTTTGGCCTTGGGGTGAATATTTGGGTGAAGGTGTTAGAGAAAAAGGTGTGAGGTGCACGATCTCGTCATGGATTAGGGTAAATAATAATATGATACCTATGATGGCTAAGGCTACAGGCCAGTACATTAACTCCTCTCTAGCATGCATGGAAGCACATCTTAAGGGATTTGATGAAGCAATTATGCTCGATTCTAGAGGCTATGTTTCCGAGGGGACGGGCGAAAACATCTTTATTGTTAAAGATAAAGTATTGTATACGCCGTCAACAAATTCATCAATACTTTTGGGTATAACACGAGATAGCGTGATAAGGATTGCTAAAGACTTGGGCTTCAAGGTTATTGAAAAGGACATTTCTAAGGAGGAACTGTTTCTTGCTGATGAACTGTTTTTCACTGGCACAGCCGCTGAAATAACGCCGGT
>JACIWG010000247.1 GCA_014361085.1 Nitrososphaeria archaeon | reverse complement strand
TGTAATAAGTTTGACGTCATCTGTCATTAACGATATTCTACCTAGGAATTCTGCATTCACAGGCATCTTTTCAATCATAAACAAAGCCCCTTCAGCTACTTTGCCAGTAGCATCATCTATCCTTATGCCTGAGGTTACCAATGTTTCAACATCATTTACTAAATCGAAGTCTGAAATATAAATTAGACTTGCCTCGCTCGATCCCGGGTAACCGAACAACCTGCATACATCACATAATCCGTTCTTTTCATGCGCTTTTCGTATAGACTCTACATTTATTTCTCCACAACTTTTAAAACCAAAGGCGTTGGATATTCTACTTGCAGAAGATCTTAGTGCACCCTTTATACTCGAGCCCGGGATATAGTATTTGTAAATGATACCGTCATCAGATTTTATACCTTTTCTTATAAAAGGTACATCTACACTAACCTGTAATGGATATATCCATCCAACAGATGACAATCCCGCTGGTCTCAATCTGACCTTAAAATCTATCATAAAATGCCTCCTCCAAGAATTTTAATGAATCTGTCTGCATCAAGATAAGATGCGTTATCTGACCTATCGATATTTTCCTTTAAAAATTCGTCTACTGTTTTCTTTGAACTTAACTTTGGACTTAAACTTATTATGATTTCGTAAACTTGTTCCTTATCCTTTCCTTCAGACCTAGCTTTCTGTCTGTGTGCATATAATTTAGAAACAAACCATTTTATTATTACATAATTTTTGTTAGGGTTCTCTATCCTAACTGTTTTGTTAGCTACTCTAATTACCTCTTGAATCGCACTTCTAATACTTTTTGCTTTCCTTTGGCTTTCACATAATGATACAATAAGATCCTCCTTATTTCTCAGCGATTCTGGAATTAACTCTTTTCGACTATATCTAGATAATAGATAGCTTAATCTTAACAATTCACCATATTCTGAAACATTAAATAGTATCTTAACATACTCTTTGAATCCATCATTTTCATTACCAAGTATTATCGGTTGTGTAGTCAGTTTCTCGTTTTCAAGATATTCTAGTCTTGATTTTACTATGCCACCTGTTAAAGTAGTCTCCTCAGCGAAATCAAACATAATCGAACTGGATGAAGGATTGTTTCTAGTATATCTTTTAGCTTCAGCTTTTAACTCGTCTGATGCGGAGATTAAGCTCCATATATTTGCCTTCGCATTTCCTACAGCAATGCCTATTCCTAACCCTCTAATGTTGCCTAGACGCAATCTGAATTCGTTTCCTACAATCCAGGAAAATGGTAATGCTAACCATGATGGTAATGCTATTAAACTGTCATCTCCGCCAGCATAAAATATTCCCATTAAAGTTGCAAAACATTGTTTTGCTGCTTCAGTATCATCTGTAATTGTACTGACACTATCATAAATTGTCTTTATAGCTTTAAAGATCGATTTTTTTAATGCAAGGTCTATTCTTGCACTTCTTTCATAAAGATCTGTAAATGAAATTGAGGTGCCTATAAATGGACCCATTAAGTTTCCATCCATTTTTATAATTGCCACATTCCTTCTCTCAATTTCACCTGCCTCCAATGCATCTATCTCAATTTCAGAATGGCCACTAATCATTTCAATTATATATTTGTTTATTTTATCCCAATCTCTATTTCCATAGAGCTTTTTAGGATAATATTCTTTACCATTTAATATTATCAAGGAGCTTTCATATCTTTTTCTAAAACTAATTTCCTCTCCTAACTTGTATAATGAATAGCAACTTTCACATACTTCTTTGGATCCTTCAACAGAGTCCATTATTTTTGTTGGTGCGTCCTTGTAGCATAAATTACATAAGATTTCAGACCCGTTTCTGATAGTATGTTGTTGGATTGATTTAGGTTCAAAGTCGATTGAATATTTTTTTATACTAAGCTTTTTAAAGAGTTCTTTTACCATAGTATACATTTCATTGTAAGTTTCTGAGTAAGCAAATCTTATGAAAGTGCCGTATTTGTATATTTCTTCGTTTAACTTTTTGACAATGTTTTCAAAATCATTGTCGACTAAACTGCTTGGTAGTTATAATTGAAATGATTAGTGGCCATTCTGAA
>JACIWG010000246.1 GCA_014361085.1 Nitrososphaeria archaeon | reverse complement strand
TGGGAGAACCTTCTTCCCGAGGAAGAAAGGAAAAAATTTTACGAAACTGTAAACAGGATGTTTACAGAATCCAATTTAGAAGTTGAAGGAGATTACCAAGTAGTTAGGAAAGATGGTAAGAGAATATGGGTTAAGGGATTTCTCAGAAACGTTTGTGACGAACATGGAAGGCCTAAATATATTCAGGCACTATACTTTGATATAACTAAGAGGAAGCAGATGGAGGAGGAACTTTTGTATCAATCATATATTTTGAACAGTATAAATGAGGCTGTCATAACATCAGATCCTGAACTTATGATAACGTACTGGAATAGGGCCGCTGAAGAAATGTACGGTTGGAAGAGAGAGGAGGTTATTGGTAAAACACAGGTGCTTAAAACAAGTTTTTTGGATACTACCATGGAGGAGGCTTTAAAGGCTCTTAAGGAAAAAGGTGAATATTTAGGCAGGGTAGTGCAATATAGGAAGGATGGAAGACCATTACATGTACAGGCAAAATATGGTAAGCTTGTTAACGAGAAAGGTGAACTTATAGGATTTGTTGGTATATTCCGTGACATAACTGAACTTGTAACGATTGAGGAACAGTATAGGGAAACACTTAGCATATTAAATAGGATATATGAGAACATGTCTGATGTTATTGGATTGTTTGATTTAGAGGGGAATATTAAATATGTTAGTCCATCAATAGAACGGCTGACAGGTTACAGGGTGGAAAAGGTTCAAGGTAAACGTTTCCTAGACCTATTTGTAACAGAAGATATACCAAACATTACTAGCACATTACATAATGTAGTGAATACAGGTTTCGGGTCTAAAACAGAATGTAGGATTGCAAACTTTGAAGGAAAAAATATTTGGGCTGAAGTTATAATGAATCCATTATATGACGCCAAAAACAAGTTGTCCGGTATAGTCTTTAGCATACGTGACATTTCAGATAGGAAATTATATGAGGAGGAACTTAAGGCTAGTGAGGAAAAGTTTAGGACACTTGTTGAATCAATGTCGGATATCGTATTCATTTTAGATAGGCATCAACGTCATATTGGTGTATTCGGACAATGGCTCAAAATGTATAAAACTAGTCCAGAAGTTTTCCTTGGAAAAACTGCAAGGGAGGTACTTGGAGATGAAGCGGCTAAAGTTCATGAGGAAGCAAACGTTAAAGCATTAGAGGGTGAAAACGTTACCTACGAGTGGTCGACAAAGACTGCTGAAGGTAAAACGTTATACTTTCAAACATCACTTTCACCATTACGTGACAGTAAAGGAAACATAATTGGTATAGTTGGAGTTGGAAGAGATATAACGAAGTTGAAGGAGGCTGAGGAAAAGCTTCAAGAGTATACGAGAAATCTTGAAAAAATTCTGGAAGAGCGTACAAGACAGCTTAGGGAATCTGAAAGGCTTGCCGCTATAGGTGAGGCAACTATGATGGTAGGCCACGACCTTAGAAACCCACTTCAGGCCATCATAAATAATGTTTACATTATAAAGAGCAAATTTTTGGATAAGCTGCCAAAGAGGGCAAAGAGTATGCTAGAAAAAGAAGGTTTAGAAGACATTCTAAAGAGGATTGAGAACGAAATAAATTATATGAATAAGATTGTAAGAGATTTACAGGATTATTCGAAGCCTATAACACCCAAATATAGTAGGATACGTTTACAGCAAATGATTGAAAAGATACTATCACAAATTATGCTGCCAGAAAAAATTGTAGTTAGAAAGGAAATTAATGTGGAAGAAATTGTTTGTGATGAAATGTTGTTCGAGCGTATACTCTATAATCTTATATTGAATGCTGTGCAGGCGATGCCTGAAGGCGGTACCTTAACAATAAGGGGAGAAAAGTTAGAGGATAATATTGTGGTAGCTGTTGAGGATACGGGTGTAGGTATTCCAGAAAATATTTTGCCAAAGCTTTTCACACCATTCTTTACAACAAAGGCTAAGGGGCAGGGTTTAGGTCTTGCAATATGCAAGCGTTTCATAGAATTATTAAATGGCAAAATAGATGTGAAAAGCGAGGTAGGAAAAGGTTCAACATTTACTATAACAATACCTGTATCTA
>JACIWG010000245.1 GCA_014361085.1 Nitrososphaeria archaeon | reverse complement strand
CATACTGTAAACTAAATAGTGCAATATCAAATTTTTGCAGGGGTGTACTGTTTTCAAAGCCTCTTACTCCATCGAAGACATCATAATAGAACCTTTCACAGTATGCTCCGCTCTCAAAAATTTTAGAATATATTATTTGAAGGCCAATGTTTGAGATTCCCCCAATATACCTGTTGGGGTAAACTAGGGCAACCCTCTTTAGCCCCCTCTTATACCCTTTAGCGAATGGATTAAATTCAATCTTTCTCAGAGTCTCTATTTCCTCTAAACCTAGAGTTTTAGTTCCCATTACCCTCTTGTAAGGAAGTTTATAGTTGCTAATAATGTCTTCTTATTGAAAGTATTTCGTTGTAAAGGTCATTAAGTATCTCTTGATAGTTTACTTTACCTTCTTCTATTGAATCCATAATTTTCTTTAACTTTATGGTTGTTTCTTCTGAAATGAATTCGTAATACCTTTTGTTTAAGTAAAAGTAGACTTGATATCCTCTTTTGGTTGGCACTATCTCTTTCCTATCATTTTCTTGAACATATCCCCTTTGAAATAATGTTGTAACAATTTTTGCGTAGGTTGAAGGTCTACCTATATCCTTCAGCTTCATTAATCTTATCAGGTCAGATTGCTTAAAAAGTGGTATTGTTGGCGCCCTCCAACTTTTTACGTTCACAGCTTTCAATGTGCCTTCAACAGTTTCGGGTATAAGGTTCACTTTCAGCACTAAATTAAAACCGTTTTCTAATATCTTTGTATATCCTTCAATAAACTCAATATTGTCGTTGAATCTAATCTCATACTTTTGTTTTAACACTTTTGCCTGTCTCATTTGGCTTGCTATGAATCGCCTAAATATTTGGTCATATAATTGAAAATGTTCTTGCGTCAGTTTTTTGGCCAATCTTATTGTGCCTAGTATGAGCATATGCTTTAATCTTGTAGCATCAATAGGCCTTGTTGGCCTAATGCATTCGTGGGCCCCCTCCTTTGACCATTCTCTTGGCCTGTAGAGGCTTTCATCGAATTTTTCAACTATGTAGTCTTTAGCAACTCTTTGTCCGACACTAGATACTCTAATACTGTCTGTTCTATGATACGTTATGAGTCCTAGTTCGAACAAATCTTGTGCAAGGCTCATAGTCTTGTGTACACTGAATTTTAGCTGGGACGCTGCATCCTGGAGGAGTGTGTCTGTAGAATATGGTGGTGGAGGATTAACTTCTAACTCTTCTCTATGAGCCTCTTTTACCTCGTATACGGCTTCAGTTAGTTTACGAGCTTCTTCTACAGCTTTATCGTTTTCCATTAGAGGTCTTTTTATGACAATCTTTAAACCATTTTCCAAAGATATTTCAAAGAATGTTTGGAAACTTTTGCGTGATTCGTTTGTTCTATCTATCACCCACCCTAGCACTGGTGTTTGTACTCTTCCAGCTGAAAGTGTGTTGTCGCCGAACCTGTTCCAAAGCTTTTCACTTAATTCGAAGCCTAGCCAACGGTCTTCAATTCTCCTAACCATCTGTGCCTCAACAAGTCTCATATCTATATCTCTAAGATTCTTTAACCCGTCTACTAAAGCCCTTTTTGTTATCTCATGAAATTCTATTCTTTTAATTTTTGAAGTGTAGGGTGAAAGTGTTGTCGCTATATCCCATCCTATCTTCTCCCCCTCAGCGTCAGCATCTGTTCCAATTAACACCAAATCCGTTTCCAAAGCAAGTTTCCTTAAAGCTTCCACAATTTTTTCTTTATCAAATACTTCAGATTCGCAACAGTTGCATCTTTCTATAGGTTTTGTAAAAGTCCTTTTACATTTTACACACCTTTTGATGGTAATATACGCTGGTAAAAATTTTCCATCAAATTTTATCACACCATGAACACTGTTATTTCCCAAACCATACGTTGGTAGGTCAAACACGTGTCCACCACTTGCAGTTATGTTCAAAATATAGTCTCCTGTGCTAACTTCATAAACTGTTAAGCCGTTAACTGTTCTTTTGCTTGGTTTACCGAAAAATCTTGCTATGGTTTTAACTTTATTTGGTGACTCGACAATCAATAATGCTGTTGTTATTGGATCCCTGAACTGTGGGCTTATTAAGC
>JACIWG010000244.1 GCA_014361085.1 Nitrososphaeria archaeon | reverse complement strand
TTACCATAACATTGAATGCAAGGTCTTCTAATGGAATCTTCTTCTTTCTTAAGTCATCGATTATACCCTTCAAATATTTTTTGACATCTTCTCTTGCAACCTCAAACTCGGATGGTGAAGTGACTTTGCTCAACCTTTCTACAACATTATAGAATGCATTCTTTATTAGGTTCGGTGTATTACTCTTTTTGCCAGTGAAGCCCTTTAATATAAAACTTCCATCTGGAAGCACACCTAAATAGTTCTTCTTCCTCTTACTGAATGCAACATACCTGTAGACTTTGTCCAAGTCAAGTTCTATGCCTAAATTGTTTTCAGCCCATTCCGTTATCTGTTCTACATCCTTCTTTGATATTCCTGCAATAAATAGTGAATCTGTGTCCCCGTATACTACCCTAAAGTTTCTTCTTTTACATTCCTCGATTGTCTTCATGATAAGATATCTTCCTATTGCTGCTGTTGATTCTGCAACTGGTGGACAATATAGTGGAAATGCTTCTGTACCGAAGACGCCGTAGCTGGCGTTCAAGATCACCTTCAGGACCTGTGCGATTGTGTTAAATAGTATTCCCTTGTCCGAGTTTGGAGGATATCTTTTAGAAAGCGGCTTATACAGTTTAACTCTAAGGTCTCTTAGGGAGCCAATTAATAGTGAAGTTATCCCATACCTTTTTTTACAAACCCAGTGTGGTGTGTCAGGGATAATGTTTTGTTTGCATTCATCATGAGGGCACAATATTGTCTCATATGAGAGGTTGTATACTTTTATTATGCTAGGGTATAGGCTTGCGAAGTCTAATACTGCAACATTAAAGTGTACTCCAGCCTCAGGCTCTAGAACATAGGCTCCACGATACTTTTTACCCTTAGTGATTGCTATAGAAGATATTGTTCCCCTCAAAGATACTTCCTCACTGGATGGGATTAGAGCATTTATTCTCCTGTGCTCAAAATACATTAGGCTACGTATCCAGTTTGAAACGCCCAGTCTCCCTAGGTCCTCAAAAGGCATTTTAGCGACCCTAGCAATCATTATGAGAAGACGCATTACAAGGTCATCATTGTAGCTTGTCAGCTTAAATGTAATGCGTGCGTCGTTGAAGCAGTAGTTTGCAAGTTCATATAATGGTAGACTACTTATGGATCCTTCAAACTCAATCTTGCATTCGTTTATTAGCGCTTCACAGACTGCGTCAAGGGTGTTTTCAACGTACTTTGATTCAAAAACATAAACTTTCAATGCATGATTTGAAAAGAATTTGTATAGGTCAATGTGAACTCCATGCTTTATCCAAGCCTGGTCTCTTCCCAAGTTTATTGGTATAGCGTTTTCTGGGAAACCTAAATTTTTTGCCCTATGGTATAGATAGTTTAAGTCGAATTCATCACCATTATATGTTATTATAAACGGGTAATCTAGCATATTCAAGAATACTGCTTCAAGCATTGATTTTTCATCATCGAAGAACAGTATTTCTGCATCATCCACCTTCTTCTCTCCAAGCGGTACATTTTCTCTGTTGAGAAGAAACACTTTTTTTATGTTATCGCTTCCATACATTGATACTGCAATAACTTGGTGCTCTGCTTCAGAAGGAGAAGGTATATGTGTTTCATCAGGTGATGCTACCTCTATGTCAAGTGACGCTCTTTTTATTCTTGGCAGTGGCTGGGTTAAGATATCACACCATCTTTTTACATAAGGTATAAATTCTGTTTTAGAAGTCTTCTCCAAATTCTCTCTCTCACGCTGAAGTATTGGATCCACTTCAAGGCTTATTGGAACAATTTTGTCATCATTGATTTTATAAAAGGTTCCTGGTGTGAGTTGGAGATCGTAAAGGTAGTTTTCATAATATTTTATGTCAGACTCGTATGTTGGTATAATATTCCTTATGCTCTGTTCACCCTTTCCTCCGCCTATTGAAAGTGGATTTGTTACAACAATCTTTTTTATGCGAATCTTCTGCATTGTAAACATGTCCGTTTTCTCAACTTCCTCAATTTTAAGAACATCCTGTCTCGCTTTAATCCTCTCTAGTCTCATATCATCAACTTTTGTGAAACAGTAGGGTTTGTGGCCTGTGTTATCTTTCCAAATAA
>JACIWG010000243.1 GCA_014361085.1 Nitrososphaeria archaeon | reverse complement strand
CCATGTCCTTACGCTTACCCTGGTTTACGGGAAGCTCTCCTCGTTCAGTGAATGCTCCATCCTTCTTACAGTAATCGGAAGCCTGCTTTGACGTTCCGTTCGCAGGTGACCAATGTCCGCCACCGATTTCGGCGACGATTGCAGTCCGGTGCCGAGCGTTCTCAAAGACAACAAATCCCTGGAGGTGAGGCGTGCCCGTCGACGGAGCGGTCTCCTTACCATAAACGAGGTAGACGCATTCGAGAGAGGTGAGGGCGTTGATATGGTCATCGTTGTAGTTGTTCAACGTGAAGACCCAACGCTTAGCTTTACGACTAGCCATTTTTCAAAAAGTGAGGTTTGGCACAGAAGTGGGCTGGGGTAATAATGCTGCGCGCCCAGCCCGTGTGTCAACATGTTCCTAGTCACAAAACGTGATAACACGTTTTATACTTACCTTCATGCCAACCAAAAGAATTCGCAGGACCGCCAATGGCCGTTTTCGAAAGCGTGCGAGAAAAATAACTCGCAGACGACCGTTGTCACGATCAAGAGCGTTAACGAAGCGTATCAAATCCGTTGTGTTGAAAACCGCAGAGACAAAAACATACGGAGTGTGCGAGACAGTAGACAATCTCGGGACCTGCTATTGGGAACCACTGAACTATGTTACTCCCTATACAGCTGGTACAGGACCTAGCAATGAACAATTCCAAACTAGGTTTGGACAACAGTACCATCTAGTTGGATTTAGACTGAAGATGGCCTTTTCTAACTATCCCGCAGAAGGAGTAGCTAGTATAAAGCCCTTGATGGTCCGGGTAGTGATCGTGGAAGCCTACAAGGAGCAGGCCACGATCAAGCCTACAAGCCTGACACCCATGTTCATTGACGGGCAATCAGAACGGGTAGACTGGGCAGACATTGGGCTCACGATGGCGAGCATGTGCTACAAGATAGATCACAAGAAATACAGAACAGTTAAAGACCAGGTCTTTGTTCTAGGCAACGGAAGCAACTCAGCAAATGGGTGGGCAATCAAGATGCTCGATTGGTGGGTACCCATCAAGAAAGACATCAATTGCGACGAAATGAATACTGGGGACCTGCAGCAAGACCGGTGCTACTACTTCGGGTATTGGGCTTACGACCCACAGTTACCGAATACAGAGCTGATCCCCGGGCCAGTGCGAATGAGTTGGGCCAAGAAGACATACTGGAAAGACCCATAGTCGGGCAACCCAGCAATATGCCTGCGGCGCTGGGAACCCAATCCTAAACCCCAAACTGCCCGTTATATAGTTGGGGTGTGTGACCCTACCCTCCGGGGGTCTAAGCGGCCTACGGCCTCAGCCTACCTTAAAGGAAATCGGGCTAGTGGAGATAGAATTTTCAATTTAAAAAACATCAATAGTTATATTTGTTATTACGTGAGCCACGCCATACTACTGCATCGAACGAATTACATAACGGTCTTCAGACATCTTGGTCATGTCTGGTTGTTCGTTGGAGAACACAACCACGTGGACATTCTGGGGAAGAACCTTCATGACAGACTGATATTTCGTAGAGAATACCATTCGGTCTTTGAGCTGTTCGAGGACAGTGTACTGCAGGAACTCCATTCCTCCTCTAGGGACATTGACAAGAAAGATGGACTTGTCAGGATCAATCGCGAAACACATATCATCACGCTTTCCAACACCAAGAATCTGCACACGATCGGGTTTCTCAGACACTAGCCACTGCTGGAACCACGTTTTCCCTTTACCTCCTTCGGAATCAACATAGAAAATAACAGAACGGTCATCAGCGTCAGTAGACAGTTCGTTCTCCAAGTCCGCCTGCCAGTCACGAGGCTCGCCAGAACGAATGACCGGGGGCGGGGCACGAAGACGAGCAAGTCGGTTGATATCAATCTTTCTAAGAACAGCAACAGGTTGTTCGCGAGCGATCTCGCGTTCAGTCGGAGCACGTTTGTTGTCTGCGATGAACTCATCCAACCAATCGACAATGCGCTCCATGTCCTTACGCTTACCCTGATTTACGGGAAGCTCTCCTCGTTCAGTGAATGCTCCATCCTTCTTACAGTAATCGGAAGCCTGCTTTGACGTTCCGTTCGCAGGTGACCAATGTCCGCCA
>JACIWG010000242.1 GCA_014361085.1 Nitrososphaeria archaeon | reverse complement strand
TGGTGCAAATTCAGTCGCAAGTGTAAACCTTTTGGCGCCAATACTCTCACTAATCCTAAAAACTGATTTAATTCTAATATTCAAAGTTCTCTATCCCCTAATATTCTCTTTAGTTCCAGTAATTCTTTTAAAGGCTTATGAAAAACTTTTTGGTCAAAGGCTTTTGGCAGAGCTTTCAGTGATGTTCTTTATGTTTCTATTCACATTTTTTACGGAAATGATGGCTTTAGCGAGGCAGATCATAGCAGAGGTTTTTTTAGCGCTCCTTGTATATGCAACAGTAAAAAGGATAAAGCCCATGATCTTAACCTTATTCTTAGTGTCTTTAGCTATCTCCCATTATGGAACAGCTTATTTGACTATGTTTGCACTTTTTCTATTACCCTTCTTATCAATCGTCAAATCTGAAAAAAAGATAAGCAATATAAATGTAGTGCTATTTGCTATTGTAACTTTACTATGGTATCAACATTTTGGAGGGGGAATAGAATTCTATTATCTAGTAAATATCGGTTATGAAACATTTTTAATGTTAGAAGATATTTTTAATCCACAATATTCCCAAGGCCTTGCACTTATTATGGGCAGCACTACTTTGATGCGCGAACTTGCTAAGTGGATTAATTTGATTGCTCAGGGACTAATCTCTATTGGAATTCTCACTATTATCTTCAGGATTTTATCAAAATATAATCAAGCCAGAGAACATATGGCGTTTTACTTAATGTCTTTTGCATTCTTTGCATTTGATGTTGCAGGCATCATTTTACCATTATTCGCAAACAGACTAAATACTACGAGATTATATCACATCACTTTGTTCTTCCTAGCACCATACCTAACTATAGGAGGTATTACAGTAGGTAAAATAATTCACAAAAAGATAATTCATCAAAAGATAAATGGATTCAAAATCCAAAATGTAATTAAAGCTTTAGCCCTATTCCTCCTAATATATTTTCTATTTAACTCAGGGTTTATGTTAGAAATTGCTCATGACCCTCAACCAGCACAATGGTTGGATAAGATACATTCACCAAGCTGGAGTATACAAGAATTGCTCGGAGCTAAATGGATAATTCACTCTAGCGCCACCAATTTAACAATTTATTCAGGTGAACTAAAGTTCCCACTATTTCTTGGGTTAGGAGTAAAAACGATAAGTTTTACATTAGAACCAGAAATAAAAGAATTCGTAAATAAACCGATCTTAATATATTTAGGTAAAGAAACGACTAAAAAAGGAGAAGTACAAACTTTCTACTATGATGTCGGAGGCATGCCAAGAAGCACTTTCCTCCAGATAAAGGAAACAAAATTATGGCAACAATTATTAAATTCAAATCTCATTTATGTAAGTAAAGATGTGTTAGTTTACAATAAATGAAAATATAAGCTCTAAATTATCCCGTTCTTTGAAATTAAATTAAAAATGGTGGCTTTATGGAATTAGATAAAAAAGATGATTCTCCTAAGGTTTCAGTTTTACTTCTAAATTGGAATGGTAGATGCTTATTAGGTGATTTACTTGATAAAGCTATAAAATCTGTTTTAAACCAAACTTATAAAAATATTGAAATCATATTTATCGATAATGGATCAACTGATGATAGTATAGAATATGTCACAAAATCTTATGGGAATAAAGTTAAAATTATTAAATTAAGTAATAACATGGGATTTTGCGTCGCGAATAACCTAGGCGTTAATTTTTCATCAACCGATTCGCAATATGTGATGTTCATGAACTCAGACGTAGTTTTATCTAGGAATTATATTGAAGGGCTAATATCTTTTATGGAACAAGATAAAATGATTGGGGCTATTCAGGGATTAGAAATTTCATCTAACGGCACCCCCATTATAGGAGGCTTAATGGACTCCCTATTAGGTAGACCCTTTACAATTAATATATGCCCCAAATTTCCTTTGAAGGTTTTGTGGGTCGCGTTCACAGTATGTATAGTTGATAAGGAGTTATTCTTAAATCTAGGCGGTTTCTCTCGAGAGTTATTTATGTATCATGACGATGTAGATTTTTGCATAAGAATGTTAGCTTATGGTAGGAAAAGTGTTGCTCTCCCGTATGTCACCTATTTTCATAAAAGAGGGGGGATAGTCAGAAAT
>JACIWG010000241.1:1312-2138 GCA_014361085.1 Nitrososphaeria archaeon | reverse complement strand
TTAAGGAGTTTCTCATCATTTACAGCTATTATATTTAACTTTTCAGATGCATTTAGATTAAACTTAAGTTCTCTACCTTCATCGTCGGTTATAATTGCTCCAGCTTCTTTTGCAATTATGTAACCCGCTGCTATGTCTGTAGGTCGGACGTAATTTCTTATATCAATTACTCCGTCTAAAGAACCCCTAGCAAGATATGCCAGCTCTATTGCAATGGCCCCTAAGACCCTAGTTCTCCGAACTTTTTCGACGAGTTTTGCTCCTCTATTTCTGGTGTAAAAACTTATTGAGATAGAATCCTCATTTAAAGGCCTTGTTCTTATCATTTCCCCATTTAAATATGCTCCTGCATTGGGGATACCCTCGTAGACATTTTTTGTAATAAACTCATAAACCATTGCATATAAAGGCTTATCTTTCTTGAATACTGCAAAACTGAAGCCAAAAACTGGAATTCCATGGATGAAGTTAAAAGAACCATCAATAGGGTCCACAATGACATGGTATTCACTTTCATTACCTGTGCTCCCGATTTCTTCACTTATGATATTTACTCCAAGTGGTTTGAGATACTCTAAAACTATGTCTTCGGCCATTTTGTCAACGAGTTTTGTTTTATCCCCGCTGGGACTAAACCCAATAAACTCTCCGGCTTTTTTGTGTCCGAATAAGGGTATGATTTCCCTTTCAATATCCTTTGCGATGTTAAGGGCTATTTCATTCCATTCATACATCTTTAAACCCCCATAAGCATTCTTAAAAGGTTTCTAGTCCCTGGGGCAAAGCCAAGGATAAACATAACCATTTTGATAAAGTCCATAAGTTC
>JACIWG010000241.1:0-1293 GCA_014361085.1 Nitrososphaeria archaeon | reverse complement strand
AGAGCTACCATTAGTACTGCAAACTTTAGAAAATACATCACTGCAGCCGTTCCTGTAATGTCCATCAAATATCTTGGAAGGACGTGCTGTTCCCAATATCCCATGAAATCAACACCCACAAAGGTTGTTGTTGCATCATAAAAGTGGGCGTAAAAGAGGTAAGAATTCTTTTTAACCAAAAAAAGTTTTATTGAAAGCAGATAAATCGCTATGAGGGCTATTGTGGCGAAGGGAATGAAGTATTTTAGGGTATCGAAGTTGAACTGGACTTTTTCGAGATTAAATAGTAAAAGCAGAAGTTCTCCTCCTACAAGGGCCCATCCAAAATAAAGAAACACTTTCCTCCAGTCTTCAAAGACTTTGTGGGTTATTAATAGGGATGAAAAGGTGATTGTAAACACAAGGAAATAAATTCCAGGAGTGACCGTGAGGTAACTTCGTGGGATTATAGTTGCGTCAGTCAAAGCTCTTCCAAAGGCCCCTAAAATCATGTATGGTATAAGGGCCCTGAAGAATGCATTATCATATTTTATGCCAAGCTTTTTCAAGACTTTATACACTACAAGGGCCGCTAGGCCTAAAATAATGGCATATGTAAGGGTATTAACAATATTGTAGCCTTGATTATACCGTATAGGATCTATGAAGTATTTTTGAAAACTTTCATAAATTCCCATTTAACCACCTAGGGAAATATTGTAAGAGGAGTTAAAGCTTTTTCTTCCAATTATTTTTTAAGCTTTGAAAACTTAA
Source organism: Nitrososphaeria archaeon (assembly GCA_014361085.1). Lineage (GTDB taxonomy): Archaea > Thermoproteota > Nitrososphaeria > JACIWG01 > JACIWG01 > JACIWG01. Next base: position 540 of record JACIWG010000241.1, on the reverse strand, counting down.
GAATAAAGTGGTGATGCTCATGCATTTAATGGAGTTACCTAGGGAAGTTCTTCTGGGGGAGGAGTTGAAGGATAAAGTCAGTCAAGTGGCTAAAAGATTAAAATTAGGCGAAAATGTATTAATTCTCTATGGACCGAAAACAAAGGAGATTGCCGGAAAAGATGTTGAAAGACACTTGAAAGGGTTTTTTCATGTGGAAAACTTACTCGTAAAAGAAGCCTCAATGAAAAATGTTCAAAAAGCCCTAGAAACTATTAAAAATGAGAATATAGACTGGCTTCTAGGAGTTGGAGGAGGAAGCATAATCGATGTGGCCAAACTGGCTTCATTTAAAGCTGATGTTCCCTTCATAAGCTTTCCTACAACCGCTTCTCATGATGGGATAGCAAGTGCAAATGCTTCCATAAGGGATCTTGGGGCCAAAACGTCCATAAAGGCCCGGCCACCAGTAGCAGTTATTGCAGATGTTAATATTATAAAAACAGCACCTTATCGTTACCTTGCTGCGGGAGTTGGAGACATGGTAAGTAACCTTACCGC
>JACIWG010000240.1 GCA_014361085.1 Nitrososphaeria archaeon | reverse complement strand
CCACATCCTATCAGAGCTTCCTTCATCGAGTCCATAAAGTTGAAGATGGGGAATCTTCAAGTCTGTTACAATAAAATCGCATAAGCCATTATCTAGTAAGCTTTTGACAGCATAGGTGAGAGTGAGGTTAGAGTTAACTGCAACATCCAATTTAAAGTGTTCTTTCACGATCTTAAGCAATTTTTTAAGCTCATTAAACTGTAGCAGTGGTTCACCGCCTGTTACGAGAAAATAGTCAACAAGTTTTCTTGAAAAATCAAGTTCCTCCAACAGCCTTTCCATATCAACCTTTCCGCATAAACTTGGGTCAGAGTCCGCCAGCCTATAATTGTGGCAAAAGGTACATTTAAGATTGCATCCGCAGAGCCATAACGTGAATGCAGCCTTAGCCCTGATGTCGACTAAGCTTACCGGCTTCCATCCAGCTCCAAAGAGTATAATTTTGCCAAATTCTCTAAAATAGTCTTGAATCATTAAAGTATATTTCACCACCTATAAAAGTGGATAATGTTTCCTATTCTGAAACTCCCTTTTTCTATAAATGTTCCAGTTCTTTAAAGGCCTATAGTATCCAATAATCCTACTCCAAACTTCAACCTTTTCACTGCCACATGTTGGGCAACTTTCAAGCATTCCCGTGAACCCTCTGCCACACTTTAAGCAAACGGTTATAGCTGGAGTGAAACTCCAGTAGACGAGATCCGTGTTCACGAGCTTCTTATTAAATTCTGCCAAAGCATCAGCTTCAGGCTCTTCGCCCAAAAATATGTGCATCATGACCCCTCCCGTAAAACACTTTTGAACCCGTGACTCAATCTCGACCCTGTAAGGTAAGTCTATTTCACCATAATATGGTGCAATACTCGTAGAATATATTGGATTTTCTCGGTCTGCAAAATATTTTAGAACTTCAGGATACCTTAACGTATCCTTTATAGCAAGCTTTGCAGCAGCAGACTCTCCAGGAATCTCTTCAACATTCCATGGAATACCGTCTTCAGCCATCCAACTCCTTGCCCTTGTCACAATATGTTCAACAACCTTCCTCATCCATTCAGCTGCATTTAACCAATCCCTGTAGCATCCATCAAACCACATCTTAGGTGAACCGTAAAAGATTGCAGCCGCCTCAGGCAGTCCTAAAACGCCAACAGTATTAAAATGAAATGAAGGAAAACCTTTCATGTACTCTAGTATCATATAATACATTCCGGGAAAATCTTCTAAAAGCTTGACATAACGTTCTCTCATCCATTTACCGCAAACCCTAACATTATCCAAAACCTCGTCAAGCCTCTCATAGAATCTCGCATCCCCTCCTCCACTCTCCAGCACAATCCTCGGCAGGTTAACTGTGATAACTCCAATTGAGCCTGTAACATCAGGTATAGACCATAGCCCACCAAACCTTCTCCTACCAAAATCAGCGGCATTAAAATCGTCAACTACATTCACGTAATCGAGCTCCCTCCTATCTATAGAAAGTCTACAGCACATTGCATAAGAGGAGTCAGGGTCAACAATTCTACTATTAAGCCAATAGAAACTACCTCTTCTAGCAGTTGTAGAAAATATTGCATCAAAAACTTCAGAATCATCATACAGCATCCTGCTTGTCGCCATCAAAGTAGGTATTGGAAAAGTGAAAGGTTGGCCTACACCATCACCCTCGCCAAGAATCCTTGTAAGGGCTAAAACAAAAAGCTTAGCCTCTCCAATAAACTCACCCAACAATCCAACCCTCTCTCCACCAACAACAGCCCACTCACCATCAAGCTTCCTCTCTGCAGCATCCAATAAAATAGTAAAGTTTGTGAAAGGAGTCTGCATCCCAATCCTGCTGGGAAAATTCAAATTATATACAAGCCTCTGAACCTGCTGCTCAACATACTTCAAACTAGCTTTCTCTCTTCTAACAAAAGGACCCGCATACAATTCAACACCAGAAAGAGCTTGAGCGCCACTAAAATAATGCTGCATAGTAATCAAATAGTTGGCCATATGGTCAACAAAACTGTCCAAGTGTCTAGCAGGCCCAGCGACAATCGTAGGAGTCCTAAGCCCACTCTCCAGAAGCTTCCTCAAACTATGTCCAGTACAATAGGGAACATAAAGGCAATATGGAAGCTTATGAATATAAATCAACCCATTATAG
>JACIWG010000239.1 GCA_014361085.1 Nitrososphaeria archaeon | reverse complement strand
GTCGATGACTGGACAAGGCCGACACCAGCCTACAAGGTTATAAAATTTGTAGTAAAAGAGCTTAAAGAGGCTGGAGTAAGAGATGAAAACATATCTTTTATTGTTGCTAGGGGAACACATAGGAAGCCGACAAAAGTTGAGCTTCAAGATAAGCTTGGAAAAGATACTGTTAAAAAATATTCTGTAAGCGTACATGACTGTGATAGAAACCTAGCTTATCTCGGTAAAACTTCTAGGGGTACACCAATATGGGTTAACAGGAAACTATTAGAAGCTGATGTAAAAATTTCTATTGGAACAGTTATCCCACATCCCCTTGCAGGATACGGTGGTGGAGCAAAAATTATCTTGCCAGGTGTATCTGGAAGAGAGACCATAAACTACAATCATAGTTTGGTTGAAGATCCAAGAGTTAAGGTTGGTGCAGTTGACGGGAACCCTATAAGAGATGATATGGAGGAAGTGGCTGAAAAGGCTGGACTAAATTTTAGCATAAACTTAATTTTGGACGAGAGAAGGAATATTGTTAAAGTATTCTGTGGAAATTTTGTGAAAGCACATAGGGAATGTGTTAGAGAATATGAGAAAATTTATGGGGTTAAAGTTGGTGAGCAGGCGGATATACTTGTCCTAGGATCTTGTCCTCGAGACGCAACATTTGGCCACGCAACCTTTTCACTATATTCTGCAATACCCTTGGTTAAGGAGGGTGGTACAATAGTGTTTGTTGCACCATGCACTGATGGACCTGGAACACGTTTTGAACGCCTGGCCTTTAGAGAATTAGCTTATATTGAGCCAGAGGACCTTATTAAGCAGATAAGGGAGGGGGCTGTTGAAGCCTCTGCTGGTGCATTCGACTACTGCTATTCTAAGGTTTTAAAGAGAAACAGGATCATTCTTGTTTCAGACAATTATGGTAGAGAAGAGGCTATGGAGCTCGGTTTAAATTATGCTAGTTCAATTGAAGAAGCCCTAGAGGATGCGTTCAACTTTCATGGAGAGAATGCTAAAGTTGCTGTGGCACCATTAGGTGGGATGATGATAGTATTAGATGACAAAGATAGTGTGTGAGATTAAGATTATTTTTCCTTTTTTAAAACGTTAGTTAACCAGCTTCCTGCCTTCAGAGAAAAGCCTACTCTCGATTCTACAAGCTTGACGATTGGAAGTGAGGGAATGAATATTATGGCCACTTGAAGTATGTTAAATATTGCAGTGAATACGAATATAAGTGTTAACGCATACATTTGGCTCGGGAAACTTGTTCCTAAAAATGTTGATAGACTTTTTGAGGCGAAATCGAAAAAGCTTGGCATCAGAACACATAAAATAATATAATTGAATAAGCTCATTACAATGATTCTGAATGTTGACCCAATTATGAAACCTAATGCTATAGCCGAATCTTTAGAGAAACCTAATTTTCCAGCAACCTTTAATCCAACCCATATGCCACAGATCGTTGAAAGTGAGGCAGCGAAGGCCATCGCAGGCCCTATTGGAACAAATGATCCGACAACATTCAATATTATCCAGTAGGAGAATACGCTTACAGCGGCAACAGTAGGCCCATAGAGGAGAAAGCCCAAAATTATTGGAATTTCAGCCAACTCGAACGTCAGGTAGGGGATTGGTGGGAAGGGGAACTTTATCCCCAATAGTCTAACGGCTACAGCCATTGTGCCAAAAATCGCTCCAGCACTAATGTAATACGTTTTCATCATAATGGGTTAAAATGCGATATTATAAAAAATTTTGGTTTTTACCAAAAAAATAGTAATCATTTTTCTAGAACATAAGTTGAAAGGAAAGAGGGGCAATGGAAAAATTTAAAGAGAAAATGAACTAACATTCATCTATTAAGGAGCTTGATCTTCTAAAAACCATTTCCACAGCGGCAAACATTTTATTGTCTTATCTTCAACTTTAATTTCATCTTCATAATCCCAAGTAACTATTGTTAAGTTCTTACAGTTTAATAGTTCTGAAGCTTTTACTAAGCTTTTAACCTCCCTCCTATCTAATTCATCTTTGCTCGAAACGTACGTTACCTGAATTAATTGCTTGATTTCCGGCCCCTCTTTAATAACAAAATCTACTTCACTGCTGTTTATCTTTAGATAAAAGATTTTCATAATTGGATTAAATTCCATTTTTCTTGTTAGGT
>JACIWG010000238.1 GCA_014361085.1 Nitrososphaeria archaeon | reverse complement strand
AAGCATGTTAGAGCAACTTTAGGCCCAATAGCTGTTCCAGCAGACATAATCTTCGTCAACAAGCTTCCAAAGACCAGAAGTGGTAAAATAATGCGTCGTCTACTAAGAGCTATAGTAAGTGGCGCAACCTTAGGCGACATTTCAACACTTGAAGACGGTGCCTCAGTAGAGGAAGTGAAGAAGGCTCTAGAAGAAATGGGTGGCCACCTAGGCTAAACCCATACTTTTTAATTTTTAATCTTTTTAACAAAAAATATAAATAATCTAATAGAGTTTATATAAGAAAAATTATTACATTTTAGTATAAAAGTCGTTACAAAAATTTATATAGAACTTAAAGATAGACTTTCCTGACCGTTATGCCAGGAGGTTATGTAGGAAAAATAGGTGTAATCGACCTAACAGACGGCACAGTAAAAATTGAGGAAACATGTGAAAGTCTAGGAAGAAAATATTTGGGTGGAAAAGGTTACGCGTTAGCACTACTATATCAGTATGCCAAAAGTCTTGAGGCAAAAGGTAAGGCACTTAGAGACCTTGACCCACTTGGACCAGATAATGCAATAGTTTTTGCAACAGGTCCTGCAACTGGTGTCCCAGGCTTTCCATCTCCAGGAAGATATCATGTTATGGCGCTCCGTTCTCCTCTAACTGGCTCAATTGGTAGCGCCAACTCTGGTGGAGAATGGGGTCCATTCCTAAAGTTTGCCGGATTCGATATGCTTTTCATAAAGGGTGCAGCTGAGTCGCCAGTATACATTTCTGTCGTTGACGGTTGCATTGAAATTTGTGATGCTTCAGACTATTGGGGTAAAAATGTTTTCGACACAGACGATCTTTTGAAAAGTGAGGTTGAAGGTAAAAACGTTAGTGTAGCATGTATTGGTCCAGCTGGAGAAAACTTGGTTCCAATGGCCAATATTGTAAATGATAAGCATCGTGCCGCCGGTAGGACGGGCTTAGGTGCTGTAATGGGCTCAAAATTCTTGAAGGCTATAGTTGTTTCAGGTTCAGGAAATGTGCCTGTTGCGGATATGGACAAGTTTAGGGAGGCTTCAAGAGAAGCCTTAGAAAAAGAGAGAAAGAATTCTGTCACAGCAGAAGGTTTACCAACATATGGGACTGCAATATTGGTTAACGTGATAAACAATGCTGGAATGCTTCCATTCAAGAACTGGCAGTTTGGATACAATCCTGAAGCTGATAAGATAAGTGGAGAAACATTGGCAAAAAATTATTTGATAAAGAGGAGGCCATGCTGGGGCTGCAACATTGCATGTGGTAGAGTTACATCAGTAAAAAGTGGGCCCTATCAGATACTGTTAACAGAAGGGCCTGAATATGAAAGTGTATGGGCTTTAGGAAACAGTACTGGTGTAATGGACCTTGAAGCGGTGATCAAGGCAAACCACCTATGTGACGAGTTTGGTCTAGATCCAATATCAGTAGGTTCAACAATTGCTGCTGCAATGGAGCTTAAACAACGTGGCCTAATAAAAGATGAGCAATTACATGGAATGGACCTAAGCTTCGGAAATGCTGCAACACTCGTGGAATCGATATGGCGTATTGCCCACAAGGATGGTTTCGGAAAATACATGGCTCTAGGTTCAAAGAGGCTTTGCGAAATATTCGGGGCTCCAGAACTTTCGATGAGCGTAAAAGGCCTAGAGATGCCAGCATATGATCCACGTGGTGCAAAAGGTATAGGATTGAACTATGCAACATCAAACAGAGGCGGTTGCCATGTTACAGGGTACACGATTTCACCAGAAATTTTGGGACTGCCTACCAAAATTGACCCACTAACAATTGAAGGTAAGGCGCAGTGGGTGAAGACATTCCAAGACTTCACTTCAGTAGTAAACTCTGCTGTAAACTGCCTATTTACAACATTCGCGTTAGGAGCTGGAGACTATACTAAGCTACTTTCTGCGGTGACCGGATGGAACCTTACAGAAGAAGAAATTATGATGATTGGGGAAAGAGTATACAATCTTGAACGCCTGATAATGAGTAAATATGGTTTCACAGACAAAGACGACACACTCCCTCCAAGGTTAACATCAGAACCGATGCCCGAGGGACCTGTAAAAGGCCAGGTTGTAGAACTTGAGCAGATGAAAAAAGAATATTATCGTCTCAGAGGTTGGGTTAACGGAATTCCAACTCCAGAA
>JACIWG010000024.1 GCA_014361085.1 Nitrososphaeria archaeon | reverse complement strand
AACAAAATTTTTTAGTGCCTTTAAAAATTGTGTTAAATAAAGCTTATTAAGATAAACGTTAAATACGAATTAGTTGGTGGATTGAATGCAAAAGGGTATTGCAATAGTTGTAATTATTCTAGTTGCAGTAGCAGCAATAGGCGGATATTTTCTCTATCCACTTCTTAACCCAACCCCAACAATTAAACCAAGACTTGAAGGGGAAATTCCCATAGGTGTACTTTACAGTTCATCTTCTGAAGCTGGATACTTTAAACCTTCATATGATATAGCCTTTGAAGAAGTTAATGAGTGGTGTAAGCATGCGGGAGTGCCTGTAAAGTTTGTTCCTTTAGAAGAAAATGCTGAAGAGTCTACTACAAAACTTGTAGAAAAAGCTGAAAGTTTAATAGCTAGAGGGTGCCAAGTAATTTTAGGCACATCATGGAGTACACATGTAGCAGCGCTGAAATCGACTGTTGACGAGAAGAAGGTTGTCCTATTTTCTCCTAGCTCTGGCTCGCCAGCTGTTGAAATAGCTGGAGACTATATTTTTAGAAATGTTGCCTGTATTCCACAATGGTATAGGGCACATGTAGTATTAGCAAAACATCTAGGAATAGAGGCGATGATCGTACTTTATTCCCAAGATTCCTTCGGCCAACCGGGTAATGAGGCAATGCTAAAATTATGTCAAGAATATGGAATAACTGTTTACAAGAACTTTGGATATGATCCCTCAGCTAAAGACTTTACAGCAGAAGCGTCTGTTCTAGAGCAAGCGTATAAGGAGGCTGTATCAAAATATGGTAAGGAGAAGGTTGGCGTTAACATAATCGGTGTAGGAGGAATGTGCACACCTTGGCTTACAACCATATCGAAGTTTCCAAGCTTATGGAACATTACCTATTTCCAAGGACCGAATGCCGCTGGAGCAACTGATGTACTACAGTATGCTGGAGAAATCGCTTCTAAGACAGGCTTCCTAAGTGCTGGACCGATGCCTGCTATGACTCCAAAAACACAGTCGTTTATTGAGAAACATCAAGCAAAGTACGGGTCTAAACCTTACACATACGGATATAATGCGTATGATACTGTATGGATAACAGCACTTTCTATTCTTGCAGCTGGAGAATATAAGGGTGAAACAATAAAATCTGTTTTGCCAAAAATTGCGGAATCATATTTCGGAACCTCAGGATGGTGCGTTCTAAACGAATACGGTGATAGAGTTTCAATAAACTTTGTGATCCAAAAAGTTGTCTATGAAGGTGGAACATACAAGTGGAAGGACTTTGCCTACTTTGACTCTTCAACCATGTCAGTTACATTGGTGGGAAAATAGATCGCCCCACCCCCAATTTTTCTCTATTAAATAGTTAGGGTGAATAAATGAAAAACATACTTAAGGTCGAAAACCTCGTTAAAAGATTTGGAAACCTAAGGGCTGTTGATAATGTATCCTTAGAAGTTCCAGAGAAAAGTATTGTTTTACTAATAGGCCCAAATGGAAGTGGAAAAACAACCCTCCTAAATTGTATAGCAGGAATATACAAGCCTGATGAGGGAAGAATATGGTTTAATGGAAAAGATATTACCGGAAAGAAACCTCATGAGATCGTGAAACTTGGGGTTATGAAAACATTCCAGATCCCAGCTGTTTTTAGTAGCCTTTCTACAGCAGAAAATCTACTCGTATTCTACAGAGGCAATCCAGGCGAGAAACTATTAAACTCCTTTTTCAAGAAAAAATGGTTGAGAGATGAAGAAATGGCGACGGAAAAAATGGTTAAGACACTTAAAATGCTTGAACTAGCATCTCAATGTAATAGAAGAGCTAATGAACTTAGTGGTGGACAGCTTAAACTTTTAGAATACAGTAAGATTTTGATGTCGGATGCAACGCTCTGTCTCCTTGATGAACCCGTAGGAAGCATAAATCCTGTTCTTGCCAACAAGATCTTTACTTACATAACTGATGCCAGAAATAGTATGGGTAAAACCTTTATCATAGTAGAACATAGACTTGATATTGCAGTAAAATATGCAGATTACATTTATGTGTTAGTAAATGGTAAAATACTTTGTGAAGGTAAACCGGAGGAAGTTTTAAAAAGAAAAGAATTATATGATGTGTACCTTTCGCCACTAGTGGCCTAGAATAAAAAAATTTTAAATAGCCTGATACCGTTTTTAGAATGGATAATATGGAAATTCTTGGTGTAAGTGACCTTAACGCTGGATATTATAAGATACCAGTACTTTCTGAGGTCAATTTGACAGTTCCAGAAGGAAGTATATGTGCTATAGTTGGACCAAATGGAAGTGGGAAATCCACACTATTGAAAACCATCTTTGGTTTAACAACAGTTTATAGTGGAAGAATTAAGTTCAATGGCAAGGATATAACACATCTAAAACCGTACGAGAAGGTTAAACTTGGCATGTCATATTTGCCTCAAACAGGTAACGTTTTCCCAAATCTAACAATAAGAGAGAACATGATTATGGCAGGATATCTTCTATCGAAAAAGGAGATAAAGGAAAGGATGGAGGAAGTACTAAAGATGTTTCCAATATTCAATATTTCCATGGACAAGAAAGTGTCGACTTTAAGTGGAGGAGAAAGACAGATGCTTGCAATGGCAATGTCCCTCATGAATAGACCCTCACTTATGATGTTCGATGAACCTACAGCCAATCTATCACCTAAACTAGCATATCAAGTCTTTGAAAAGATCGAAGAACTGAATGAGTCAGGAATAACTATAATACTAGTAGAACAGAATGTTAAAAGAGCATTAGAAATATCGGATATAGCATACTTACTAGTGAGTGGTAGAGTAAGATTTCAAGGCGATTCAAATGAGTTATTGGGACACCCTGAACTTGGCAGACTATATCTTGGAATTAGCTAACATAACATAAAATATGCTTTGCAATTCTTTAACGCTGATACATGTATAAAATCATGTCAAAAATGAATTAAAAATAAATTTGCATGCTAATAGGTTTGTATAATCTTATTTCCAACTTATTCTATTATAACTAGTTCGAGGGGGGAGGATAAGCGCCAAGGGAGCATCTGTCCAAGTCCTCTAGAAACATAAAGTGTACAGTCTCCGTTGGTTCTGTATAGGCCTCGTGTGAAAATTGAGTTTGAATATTTTAGTCCGAATAGTGTTAGCCCGCCATGTGTGTGTCCTGCAAGTATCAAAGCATTGCCTGATATTGATGGTGCAGCGTTTGGGTCATGGACTATGACAATTCCTTCTGCCTTTATCTGGGGATATTTTCTGTCTTCCTTCCAGTCTAGGCCATAAACTTTTCCAGCCTTACTTTGAGCTGTTGAATCGTATAGAATTTGAAAACCTTGCTCTTTTAATAATAAAGCGAATTCTTCTGCTTTACCGCTCCAATATTCATGATTGCCCATGACAGCAAACTTTTCTTTAGCTTCTATGCTGGAAAGAGTTTTTGATGCAGATTTAATGTCTGTAGTCCATTCGTCTACGGTGTCTCCTCCTAGCATGATTATGTCAGGTTCTTCCATATTAACTAGCCTAACAACATCTTCTACCATATTACCTAATATGTTTATGTGAAGGTCTGTTAAGAATACAATCTTCCTTCCTATGCCCATATCAAGTTTTGTAACCTCTATATGCCTGGTTTCAGCATATCCTATACCTAAACCTAATCCTATAACAGAAACTGCAGAGATATAGAATAGTTGGCGTCTACTAATCATTACTTTATTAGATTAGACAATAACCGTTTTTAAAGTATTATTTCTGTTATAGTTCAACATTTAATACTTTAATTGTCAGGAGAAGTCAATTTAAAAAGGTTCACTTACTCCAACATTTTATAGAAGATTCTATACTTGTAATCTAATGCATTATTAATGCAAATCTTTATAAATAATAATTTGCAATAATAATACAATAGAAGCCCAAAATCCTTAGTGGTATGGTGAAACAGATAGAAGGTATGAGGAGTGGAAAGGTAAGGAAATTAAATGGTTTCCTCCAATAATTGAAGAGTTGCTTTCGAGCCTTATTCTTTAAATTTTCTTGTTGGACCAAGACAGGTTGGTAAGACTACGGCTTTAAAAATTTGGATTATGGAGAAACTTTTACCTAAACGGAATCCAAAATCCGTGTTCTACTTTTCCTGTGAGGAGCTTACAAGTTTCAGGGAATTGGGTGAAGTTATCGATGAATACATTAGTTTTAGAAATACGTATAATATTAGTTCTTCTTATATTATTCTTGACGAGATTACTTTTGTAGAAGACTGGTATAGAGCGATTAAATTACGTATTGATCAAGGTGTTTTTAAAAATGATGTGATTGTGGTAAGCGGTTCAGCCAGCTTAGAAATATTGAAGCAGAATGAGTATTTTCCAGGTCGTAGGGGCAAGGGTAAGGATATAGTATTTTATCCGTTAGGTTTTCCGGATTATGTTAGGTCCTTAAAAAATATTGATGTTGTAAGAAAGATATTTTTGGGGTAGAAGATTCGATGAAGGTTAATAGGGTGCATCAGAATATTCTGGGAGAACTTTTTAGTAAATATTTGGTAACTGGAGGATTTCCTTTACCAATGGAAGAGTTTTTTAAAAGAGGGAAATGTCTTTTGAAACTAGGAAGGTTTATCTAGACTGGTTAAGAAACGATTTTGTGAAACTGGGTAGGAATGAAGTGTATATGAAGGAGGATTTAGCTTACATAGTTGGTGCTAGACTGACTCCAATTAGTTGGTTAAGCATATCAAGGGAGACGTCAATATCTTCTCCACATACTAGCCAAGCCTATGTTGAAGACCTTGAAAAACTGTTTGTGGTAAAAGTTTTACACCTTTTAGACGCGAACTCAAAAATCATGTATAGAAAGAACAAGAAGATTCATGTAACAGATCCGTTCCTCTATGACACAATATGCGAGTATGTTAATGTGAAACCATTTGAAGAAGATAAGCTTGAGTCAGTTGTGGCTTCACATTTAGCTAGAAGGTATCCAGTTTACTATTGGAGGAATGGAAGTGAAGTTGATATCCTTGCTTTTGTAGATGGAAAACAGTTTGGGATAGAAGTCAAGACAAGATCGGGAAGTTGGATTAAGCCAAGACATTTGAAGAAGGCCATAGTATTAAATAGGGTTCAGATACCACTCTTTTTAGCAAGTTTAGACTGTAGTCCTATTTAAACAAAAGTTTTTTCAGACATAAGGAAACTTTTTCAAATAGAACATATAAAAAATTAAAGGATCTCATAAACAGATGGTAACATAATATGTGACCTTTTACTGTATGATATAGAATTGGTTTTATAGGATGGCTTATATATCAGCCTATAATTAAAAAATGGGGTTAGAGTATCTTGAAGTTGGTTGGCAGGGTTGCTGATGGTTCAACAGAATCTTCTGCAAGACTTATTTTAATGAAAGATTTTGAGAAAAAGGTTGCTGCAGAAGAGCTTGTCCTCATAGAAAACGCGGTTGAAGGGAAAGTGTGTAAGATTCTTGGAGTTTTGCGGGAAGGGTTAGGTAAGAACGAGTTTCTTAGTGCATCATCCTATAGGCCTGATGTCGCTTACATGAAGCTTGGTGGAGAGCCTTCTGGAGCAAGAGAAGTGTATTCTTTTGCGATTAAACCGATTGGTGTTGTAACAGAAGAGGGTCTTGACCAGAACAGGCTCATAATACAGCCTAGAGCACCAGTCTATATTCTTGAAGACGAGGATAATCCTATGGAGTGGATTGTTAAGGGATTAGATGTACTTTGGACAAAAGCCCATATAGAGAGACATGAAAGTTGGAAGGTGCCTGTTGTAAAAAATTTCATACCATATCATGTTGGCGTATATGGTACCACAGGAAGTGGAAAATCTTGGTTCACAAGATATATTCTAATACCATTGTACATAAGTGCAGGCTACAGGATTATTGTACTAGACTGGAGTGGAACAGACTATGCACCATATTACCAAAATTCTGATGACACAGAAGTTATTAAGATAACGGATATTGCAATGGACGAGGAATCAGTATTAAGCTATTTTGAGGACAAGACATATGATTTTGCAAAAAACAATAACGTGAAGGATGCATTCGACGAATTCATTGAAGGATGGACAGGCAAGGTAGAGAATGTGAAAGAGACGGCGGGAGAAGGGGGCAGGCCTGAAAAAATCTTATATGATATGATGAGAAGGCATGTAGAAAGTGTAGTGAACACGTTGGATACAAGAAGCAGGCAGCCGGCTGTGAGGGCTGTAAGGAGAGTTTTTAGAAGATTGAAGGCTGAAGACCTAGCTCCATTAATGGGAACACTTCCCGTGGAAGAAGTTTATAGAAGGTTGAGTGAGAAGAAGATGATTGTTATTGACATGAGCAGTGCCTTAAGTGAGGGAAAACTTGGATTCTTCCTATCCCTCTCAAACTACCTGTACAGTCTCATGGAAGCAGGTAATAATCTTAACCTTTCACTGGTGATTGATGAAGCACCACAGTATACTCCATGGTCTCCTAAAGGGATTCAGGAGGCTTCAACGGAGATGATAAAGAATCTTGCTGCCCTAGGGAGAAAGAGAATGTTCAATCTAACACTAATTTCACAGGGTGTCAAGGGGGATATTGGCATAAACGCTTCAGTTAGAAGAAATTTGACGTCAAACTTTTTTGGAAGAATACATCCACTTGACGCTTCAGGAGAGGGTGGGGCGCTAGAGTGGTTGGCGCCATATGGTATAACAGCTGACCAGCTCCTACAGCTTAAGCCTGGAAGATTCTATTTTACAGGGCTCATGAACCCTTCACCAATACCACTACTTATAACATACAGGGTTGAAGCACATGTTTGAAGAGTATGTTGATTGGCTAAAGTTTCCACCAGACGTACAGCACCAGTTCTTTCAGCATGCTGAAGAGGAGGCTAAAAGGCTTGCTAAAACCATAGAAGAGTTTGTTTTAAAGGTTAAGGAAGTTAAAGAAACACTGAAGCCATACATTCATCCACTTCCATCAAATGATGAAACATATAATGTTGCAGCCGTAGACAGTTCAAGAAGCGCTAACTTGAGTGAACGTTTGGGTATAAGATATGGTGTATATGCTACTGGAATAATATTTTTGAAGGGAACTGAGAAGAGGGGTGAAGTGTATAGGGTTGGAACATTCAAGAGGAAACAGGCTTTCTCACAGGACAAGAGCAAATACTTTTTCAGCCTACTAACAACATACTTTGAGAGAAAGCTTGCAGTAGAAGCTTTAGACAAATGTGACCTCCTAATCTTGGATGGAAGCTTCTACAGCTTCCTCATACCCGTTGAGAGGATGAAGAAATCTGGACTACATGGTCCAGAAGAAGACAGGATAGTCGAGGAAACATTCAATCTAACAGAAGTTTTGAGGAAAAGCGGTAAAGCTGTAGGAGTTATCAAGAGAAGCCACACTAGAGCTATAGGAGGATACCTTGCCCAAAAAGATAGAAAAACCCCGTTCACTACAACAATAGACAAACACCTCCTCTCAACCATCATGCCAGAGAACACGTACTTCAATTACCAAGAACTTTTAGGAGAAAAGCCGGTTCAAGTTTACACAATTTTCGCGTCACTTGTAACAGGGGACGCAGACCCTAAAACTGTAATGGAAGAGGCTGAGGAAAAAGCTTACAGGCCACTAGAAATACTAGGATACGATAAGAACATACTAAATGGGATGAGAAGGTTACAGGTTAGAGTTTACAATCATATGCCTCCAGCAGAAATAGAGCATCCATCCACGTTAAGCCTAGAAAAACTTCTAAAATTTCTTGGACAAAAGAACTTCTTTAACGAGGCAACAAACCTACCACTATGCCTTGACCTAGTAGACAACCTAGTCAACGTATCACAAAAGTTCACAGGAGAATTTGTTTCAGAAGTTGAGGGAAGAGTTCTGGAAAAGATAACGGGAAGCAAAGAAAACATTGAAAATGTGAAAATATTCTTTACACTACTCAACCCTCAAAAAGAGTATTAGCAAATTATAAATTAAAAAATTTTACAAAAACTAGAATTAGAAAACAACTTCAATAGAAACAGAATCCTTGACCGTACAGAAAAACAGATAGAAGGCATAAGAGTAGGAAAAATTAATTACTACTTATGATTATGCACACAATAGTTGGAACACATCTAATACAGAATATGCAAATCAAACATCTTTTCATGAGACTTGAACAACTTTTACCCTTATAATCTCTCCTAATCAAAAAAGACATATATAGTTTGTTTAGAGCATGTATATTTGATGAAACAAGTTTTAAAAAAATTTTTTATCTTTATTTTTACCTCTTTTTTAGTATATCATCTTTTAATCATATCATATTCTCTTCCAAGAATAATAGTTTCACAGTATGCACTTATGGAACTAATTAAACTTATTTTATCATTCCCACACTTTTTGCACTTTTACATAGCATATCAGGTTATTACTTTACCACTCTTTTTCCTCACCTACAAAAGAAGATATAGGATAGTATTTTTGGCAGGGATTACATCTGGTATATTATGCCTAATGCTTCTTATCATAACAGTCTATATTATCGCAAGTCTATTATATTAAACCTTATTTTTTTCATTACCGCACTAAAAACCAAAGACAAGCACTTTTACCACTTTTTATTAAGCGGTAAAACTATTAATAGTTAAAGCATTCTGTGAAGATTTAGTTACAGCAGATCTTGTAATATACGATGTTTAAAAAAGCATATAGAAACCTTCAAAATTGTATAAAAATTATACCAATAGAAGATGCCATGAATGTTTCTGAAATATTATCTTTATAAAAGTACAGTTAACAGCAAGATAAAATTTAGGCCCTCTTTAACTCTTTCAAGTCAAGCCATAGGCTGTAAATGTCCTTTTCAGTTCCATCAGTTCTCTTGAGAGCTATGGTTCCTGTTTCAGGACTGGAAATCTTTTCAATATAGCCTTTAAGCTGTATTTCATGCAGGAAGAGCCAGTTAACCATTTCAATCTTAAGGTCTCTTGTGATTTCCAAGAACCTTATTAGGAACTGTGACTGTAGTTTTTCAGACGAGGGTGGAGAGGATGTCCAGCCTATTTCTGTGAACGCTATAGGTTTTGTAGTATACTTTTTGATTCTTGAATAGTAGTCTGCTGGGATTTCTTCTGGACTCTTATAGTGTTTCCAAGGGTATGTGGTTAAACCTATCAAGTCAACGTGGGAGTCAAGCTCTTCTACCATATTCCATTGACTGTTTTCGATCAAATGGTTATATGAGAGGGTGACAAAAACTTTTGTGTCTGGAGAAACACTTTTTATTTCCCTTTTAGCTTCATCGAAAAGGTTTAGGAAACTGCTAAAGTCCTGTGGGTGAAAGTAAAAGTAGTCGTTTACCTCGTTTCCTAATGAGAAGTAGTCTGGCTTAAATTCTAGCGCAATATCCTTAGCCTCCTTTACCCACCTACTTCTAAATTCAGGATTAGATATGTTCCCTGAAATCTCTTTAGGAGAGTCTATAACATATTCTATGCCAGAGGAGCCAATTTTTATTGTAGCAAAATTAAATGTTATAACGGGCTTGAGACCATAAACTTTTAATGCTGTAATAACCTTATTCTGCTTCAATACCTCAAATTCTCCTATCCCCTGTTTTTCAACCCAGACCATGGCGACTTCAGCAATCTTTCCAGTCTCCTCATATGCTGCCATAATATCTTCAAATGAGCTGTTAGGCCAATTCTTTGGCGTAGGAGTGAGACCAATGTAGAAGCTTCTTTGAGAAATAGGGAGAGTGTAACTGCTATGCCCTGTTCTTGCACCAGTTTCACTAACCCTAGAAACATTTCCCATATATGATAATGTGAAGGCTGTCAACAAAATCAATAATATCAGAGAAACTATTCCCAAATATTTTATCTTCATAACCTTAGAGCTAACCTTAACACTCTTAAAAATATATACACAAAAGAGTATTCGGTAAAAGCTCACAAAGTTAGAGTCAACATCGTTCATGATGATTCATCAGATAAAGGGGTCTTAGAATGCGCGCTTACAGTAAAGCTAATGTAATCGTATCAGGTGATAAACATCTTGCATTAGGTGGATTTAAAAACATTAAAACTCTTACTTCAAGCCCTTCTTTAATAGCAAAGTCCACTTCTTTTCCCATATCTCTAAAAATAGAAGAGTTCCTAAACTGGATTATAGTTCGTTCTCCCCAATAGTTCCAGACAGCACATTCTCCATCCTCTTTTCAATGCCCTCTAAAAATCTAATTATCCTCTTTAAGCCCAAGTCTGCTACATAAATTTTATCTCATTAACTGAGATATTTTTGCAAAAAAGTTTCTCAATTAATGATATACTTAAATGTTCCAAACTATTACAGCTTATAGAGTTACATTTACTATATTTGGAACCTATAAATTTAAGTGATGCCTCAACTTAGATGGTTGTGGTTGATTGTGGTGGTTTAAAGTTAGATAGACTTAATAATTATGCGATTCCTTGCAATTACATGTTATAAAACTTTATTAACTATTCATTTATAGCATAATTCCAAGTGGAAGCATGAGTCAAGAAACTAAAAGAATTGGTAGAAGAACATTTATAAATTATGCCTCAGCAATCATTGCAACAGGTGTTATAGTAGGTACAGCAACATATTTTGCAGCGCCAAAAGGAGAGGTTACAGTAACAGCCCCAGGAACTACAGTAACAAAAACAGTCACAACCACATTAACAGAAAAGCCAACAGTAACTCCAACAACTACAACGCCAATACTGAAAGGCGATTTAGAATTTTGGCATTCTTATACCCAAACTGTACGAATAGATGCTATCAAAGAAATTATAAATAAATTTACTAGCCAACATCCAGATGTTAAAATAGAACAAGTTGTTATTCCTTGGGGTCAAGCATTTGAAAAATGGTTGACTTCATGGAAAACAGGTACTGGCCCCGACGTACAATCCGGAACTGTTTCAGTTTTTTACGGCATGCAAAGATTAGGTGCAGCAACACCAATAGATGACGTATTTAAAAGTTTGAACCCATCAAACTTCCCTACAGCATTTATTGATGGCTTAACAATCAATGGACAAATATGGGCTCTTCCAATATACAGTGTTGGACACCAGCTAATTTATCGTAGAGATTGGATAGATGAACCACCTAAAACATGGGATGACTTATATGAGATCGCAAAAAAGAATACAGATAAGCCTAATAAATATGGATGGGCTATGGCTTTAAATGAGACAGCTGGATTGAATCAGTTACATCTCTGGATGAGAATGAATGGTGGCGAATGGTTCGACAAAGATGGTAATATAAACTTTAATACCAAACAGAATATAGAGGCTGTAAAGCATATGATGAGATTATTCTGGGATTGCTCACCCGAAGGTCTCATGACAAAGGGGACTGCTTATAGAGCAGAGTTAACTAAAGGATATATAGCAATGACAACTGAAGCTATGGGCTGGTTTATAACAGACTGTGCTACTGCAGGAATAACAGATAAGGAAATACTAGAAAAATGGATGTGCGCATGGCCACCTATAGGCCCAAGTGGCGATAAAAAGGACGCAAGAACATGGGGTGATTATAAGGAAATATGTATTGGTGCAAAAAGACCGTACCAAGATACTGCTAAGGAGTTCCTGAAATTTTTCTACCAAGATGAAAACTATGTATCCTTTATAAATAGTATGCCATTAGGAATGATACCTTGTACATACTCAGGTCAACAACTTGCTTTAAAACATCCAAAATATGAATATTTCAAAGAATATGTCCCAATAATATTAGATACCACTAACACATCAGACGAATATGGTATTGAACATGGATATAATCCCTATTGTGCAATAGTCCAAACTGGTTATGTAGAAGAGATGCTACAAAAGATTGCGTTAAAAGAATTAAGTGTAGAAGATGGTGTAGCAAAGATCGATGCAAAATTAAGGGAGATGCTAGAAGAGGAAAAAAAGAAGCAATAGGGATTAAAACCCTTTTTTTGTGAAAAATATGAAAAAAATAGCATCTGATACAAAATCAGCTCTTTTTTTCATTTTACCAGCAATCATATGTCTAGCATTTATATATTTTTTCCCAATATTTTTATGCTTCTATCAAAGTTTAACAGACGAATCATTACTTAGGGAAACAAGTAATTTCATAGGATTAAATAACTATTTTAGACTTTTAAATGATGCGGATTTCTATCGTGCAATTAACAACACCATAATTTGGGCATTTACTTCCTCATTTTTACAGGCTCTCATAGGTCTTGGAATCGCCCTTATTTTAAATCAAGAATTTAAAGGAAGAACAGTTTCTAGAGTCCTAGTTATCCTACCTTGGACTACGCCTATCATTGTAATCTGTGTATTATGGGCTTGGCTTTTTGCACACCCTGCCGGTATCATCAATTACTTATTAGTTGCATCAGGTGTAATTGGACAGAGTATTCCTTGGCTAGCCTCTAAAAGTTATTCCTTGTGGATAACATGCTTCGTTTGGACATGGTCGTCAACCCCGCTTTTTGTTATAGCAGTCCTAGGAGCTCTGCAATCAGTTCCACCTTCTCTATATGATGCAGCGAAAGTTGATGGCGCTAATGCATTCCAAATATTTAGATCTATTGTATTACCACACATACTGCCTGTATTTAGTGTTATGTTCACACTTAGACTTATTGCAAGCTTTAATCACTTTAGCACCATTTTTTTCCTCACGGAAGGAGGGCCGGCTGGATCAAGTGAAACGATGCCCATATTTATTTTTAGAAGATTTTGGAAAGAATATGATTTAGGGTATGCAGCGGCCGCATCTATAACAAACATGGCATTAATGTATATTATTTGGTCATCATATTCGTTTCTGAGGGGGAAACTACTTGGCGAATAAACTCTTTAAACATTATGCTTATAAGATAATGATATATTTTCTAGTTATTGTTATATTATTGTACATGGTGGGTCCATTTGTTTACATGATCTTTGCCTCATTATATGATAAGCGTTCTTTTTGGACCTGGCCTCCAAAATGGCCTGATGAAATAACTATTTCGGCATATGATTGGATATTTAAGTACACAAATTTTACTACATATTATATAAACAGTCTTTTAGTTGCCTTTGTATCTATGATTATAAATTTATTTATATCTAGTTTAGCCGGATATGGCCTTGCTCGGTTTAAGTGGAGACTTAATGACTTAATCATGAAGATTATTATATTTACATACATTTTTCCCTTTTTTGGCCTTATAATACCAATTTTCCGCTTATTTTATAATCTAGGATTATACGACAGTTTATTTGGCCTTTCAATACTTTATGCCATTTTTAATATGCCATTCAATATAATAATTCTATCTGGCTTTTTTCAAATGTTTCCCAAAGAGATAGAGGAAGCTGCAAAAGTGGATGGTGCAAGCAACATCATGACATTCTTAAAAATTGTTATGCCAAATATTGTCCCAGGCATTATTACAGCAGCACTCTTCCATTATATTTGGTGCTGGGGAGAATACTATTTTGCAGCCATATTAATTTCCAAAGACGCATTGAGAACATTACCACCAGCATTATACAGTTTAATGAGAGGTGAAACTGTATTTTATAGGGAGCTTCTTGCAGCAGCGTCTATGGTAGCTTTCCCCGCACTAATAATCACATTGTTAACCCAAAAGTTTTTGATCAAAGGTTTAACTGCTGGTGCTATAAAGGGTTAAATTATGACAAAGATTTTAAAAGTTGGGATAATAGGAGGGGGACGGATAGGGGAGTGCCATCTTAAAGCCTACAAACTTGTTGACCAAATAGAAATTATAGGCGTTGCTGAAATTTCAGTAGAAAGAAGAAAATATATTGAAAAAGTTTATGGAGTAAAAGTTTTTGAAAATTTTGAAGAACTTTTAGAACATACACCAAATATTGTTAATGTTTGTACACCAGACTATTTCCATGTTGAGCCATGTATTAAATCAGCAAAAATTGGAGCACACATATTATGTGAAAAACCTTTAGCAACAACTGTAAAAGATGCTGAAAAAATTATAGATTCCTGTAGAAAGTATAGCGTCTATTTAAGTGTAGGTTTTAAGTTTAGATATGAAAAAATTTACCAAAAAGCATTTAAACTCCTTAGAGAAGGATTAATAGGTAAACCTCTATCACTATATATTGCTAGACCCCAAGAAGTTTCAGATATTATGTCCCGATGGCCAAC
>JACIWG010000237.1 GCA_014361085.1 Nitrososphaeria archaeon | reverse complement strand
TAAGTCTAAAGCTTTACCCTAACTCTAAAATATCTGGACCATCGTTTGAGCTTGGAAACTTAATAATGATACATCTAATATAGTTACACTTTTATATTGTAGGTTGATAGAATTTTTGAGGGCAAAATGGTTTCTGTAAAAGTTCTTTTGTTCGCAATATTTAGGGAAAAGTATGGTGTTAAGGAGGCTACCTTAGACTTTGATGGAACTTTAGACGGTTTTCTAAAGGCGCTTGGTGAAAGAATAAGTCCGAAGCTTGTTGAAGACATTTACGACCCAGAAATAAAGCATATTAAAAATAATCTTATTGTAATGGTTAATGGAAGAAATGTTAAGGATATAAAGGGTGAACTTAGATTCAATGAAGGTGATACTGTAGCAATCTTTCCGCCTGTTGCAGGCGGCTAGAAGGTAAAATTTTATGGAACTTCCTAAAGGTATACAGGTTGAAGTAACAAATAAGTGTAATTTTAAGTGCGTCTACTGTTTAAGAAACTTTTGGAACATAAAATTACAGGATATGCCATTCGCTTTATTCAAGAAACTTAGTAGCTCATTTAATGGAATGGAAAAGGTTGTTTTATATGGATTAGGTGAGCCTCTAACTCATCCAAATTTTATGGAAATGGTGCAGTTAGCAAGAGCTTCTCTTAAAATAGATGGTGAAATTTCATTTAGCACTAACGGTTCACTTCTTAATATAAATGTTGCTGAAAAACTTTTAAAAGATATTGGCGTGAACATGATCTCATTTTCATTTGATACAATTGAAACTTTTGCTCTTGAAAGATTAAGGGTTGGCGCTGAAACTCACATTATTTTAGAAAATTTAAAGACAGTTTCCAAGCTGAAAAAATTTTCAAAATATCCCTTCAACTTAGCCATTGAAGTAGTATTGATGAAGGGTACATTGGACTATTTGCCAAATTTGATAGAATTTGCTGCACAAAATGGTGTTGACAAAATTTTAGTAACAAATCTTATACCATACACTGAGGCATTAAATGCTCAGCAACTGTATTTAACTGTAAGCGAAACATCATACAATATTGTTAAAGACTTTTTAGATGAAGGCTGGAATATAATACATGATGCGATAATGGAAAGTCATAGTATTACTTATACAGGAAAGAGTGTTTCAAGTGCTTTGGAAAAGTATAAAATGTTTTGGAAAAAGGCTGAAGAATATGGTTACTGGATAAATTTTCCAATACTTTTGGAAATGAAAAATAATTTAGAATATGTTGGAAAAGCTTTACATGTTCTTAAGGAGTCAGCTAAAATTGCATCAGCTTACAATATAGAACTTCAACTTCCAAACCAATTTGCTGACAGGAAAAAGAGAACCTGCCCCTATGTTGATAAAGATTTTGCTGTTGTGAGAGTTGACGGTAACATTGTACCATGCATGGAATTCATGTATACACATTATGAATATGTTAATTTGCACAAAAGACTTGTGAAAGAAGTTATATTCGGCAACATTTTAGAAGAAAGTTTAGAAAAGATTTGGTCTAGTGAAGAGTTCAAAAATTTTAGAATATTAAGAAAAGATTTAAACAAAAATTTTCCATGGTGTGGTGAATGCGTATATTCTACATTAAATTGCTACTATACCCTCTCGTCAGAAAAGGATTGTATGGGTAATCCAAACTCGTGTTCCGAATGCTTGTATAGTGTAAATATTGCACAATGTATGCTGTAAAATGTAAAATGGGCACTAAAAATATAAAAATTTCATAAGCACATTTTATGATGTGCCCAGGTTTACTCCCAGTTTATTTAAGAAACTTTCAAGAAAAGACATAGAAAATATTCGAGAAGCAATAAAGGCAAAAAAATATTGGAAAATGGATAAAACAAAAATTTATACAATAATACTCTCAAGAGCGAGAATAAAAGTTAAAGATAATTTCCTGGTTAAAACCGTCTCAAATGGTAAAGTTGAAGTCTTGCCTCAGCCAGCAAAATATTGTAGAAAATATAGAATACTAGTATTTGATAGGGAAAAAAATGTTGGCCTGTCTGTATTAACATGGAACGCTTTTACTGAAATAATGAAAAATTATAATAAATTGATTTTAGAACTTTCAAATTCTGGTCTACTGCCACCCTACATAAACATGAGAGTATTGATCAAGCTAAAAAAAGAGTACGAAAAATAATTATATTATAAGTATTATTT
>JACIWG010000236.1 GCA_014361085.1 Nitrososphaeria archaeon | reverse complement strand
GTAGTTTTTTCTCCGCATTTAGATGCTACTAGAAGCACTTTTGCTGGCAATCATCTTTGGAAAATCTACAAACTTTTTATAAAGAAAATTATTAATTCAGTAGATTGGATTATCGTAGCATCAAAATTTGAATTAAATTTACTCATCCAACAATTTAGTATTAATCAAAATAAAGTTACAATAATACCTCATGGAGTAGACATAATAAATACTGAAAAGTTTCGTATAAAAACGAATGATATTCGTCTTCTTTATGTAGGTTATTTAATAAAAAGAAAAAGAGTTGATTATATACTAAAGAGTCTACATAGCTTAATTTATGATTATAAAATAAAAAATATTCTTCTGACTATAATTGGAGAAGGTTCAGAAAAGAAAAACTTATTTAAGTTATCAAAAAAATTAAAAATAGATGATAAAATAATATGGCGTACTTTTCTTCCTAGGAAAGAACTAGAAAAAGAATTTAAAAACTCTGATGTGGTTTTACTCTTATCTGAATCAGAAGCATATGGAATAACAGTTGCTGAGGCACTTGCATTAGGCACTCCTGTAATAGTTACAAAACAAACAGCTTTGAAAGAATTCTTAAATGAACCTGGTTGCTTTGGTGTCAGTTATCCTCCAAATCCTAAAGAGGTAGCTAAACTAATCTTAAAAATTATTAATACTGGCGTTAAAGTTGGGCCTTTTAGTAACAGGAAAATAAGACTCTGGAATGAAGTTGTTTCTGAATATGAAAAAGTCTATATTGATCTTCTAAAGTGCAAAAATGTTTAATAATATATCCAACGTTTCGATTATTATCTTAAACTGGAATAATTCAATTGATACAATAGAATGTTTGGAATCTTTGTATGCAATAACTTATCCTAGTTATGATGTAATTGTAGTAGATAATGGTTCTAAAGATGAATCTGTTCTCGAGCTTAAGGAATATTGCGAAGGAAAAGTAAATGGGTCTATAATGATTTTTGAACTTTCTGAGGCAGATGCTAAAGCAGGTAAATTTAATTATCCAATTTATAAAATATATGACATCAATAGAAGGTTAATCCTAATCAGAAACAGGAAAAATTTAGGTTACAGTGGTGGTAACAATATAGGAATAAAATTCGCTTTAAGCATTTTGGATCCAGATTACATTTTACTTTTAAATAACGACACAGTAGTTGATAAATATTTTCTAAATGAGCTTGTGAAGGTCGCTGAATCTAGTGAAGAGATTGGAATTGCTGGGCCTAAAATATATTATTACAACTATAATAATAGAAGTGATATAATACAATTTGCTGGAGCAGAACTAAATACATTAACTTTAACTAAGAAAGTCTATGGATACAAGCAAAAAGAAAAAATTGGAGAAGATCAACCTGTTTACACTCACGAAGTTAATGGTGCATGTATGCTAATTAAGAAAAATGTGTTTAGTAGATTGGGCTTACTAGATGAAAAGTATTTTGCTTACTGGGAAGAAACTGACTTCTGTTTTAAGGCGCTAGAGAATAATTTTAAATTGATAATTGTGCCAACATCTAAAATTTGGCATAAAGCAGGTTCCAATAATCCTAAGGAAAAAAGGATAAGTGCATTAGCTACTTATTTGTTTGGTAGAAATGCGATTCATTTTATTAGAAATAATTTGAAGGGATTTAGAAAAATTTTTAGCCTCATATTTCTGTTAACTATAAAATTTGTATATTTAGAATGTGTTTACATTTTTTATTATAAGAATGGTTTAGGTTTATTAAAAGGAATAAACAATGAAATCGGACGCCCTTCTTTCCTTCGGTGTTAGTTTCATTTTTTCCTATTAATATAATAGACATAATCACAATATCACTTAACATATTAAAAGCATATATAAAATATGTTTCTAACAAATATAACTAAGTTGGCTCAATGGAATATTTTCTTCATACTTCTACCAGTAATAACTCTTATTAGTGCTTATTTTTCCAGTTTTCATTATAATAATGTGGGTCTCCTTTGCATCTATTTCCTTATATCATTAACTCCTTTAATTTTTATTAAAGCTAAGAGCTTTAACAGAACATTTGCTATATGGTCAATCGCTATCTCACTTATGTGGTCTACAGTCTTTGGGTTGTCTTGGGATTATATTTGGGGCTACGACATTAATGTTGAATATTATTACGCAGATCAAGTATTATTGAAGGAGTTTTGGGATATATCAATGTC
>JACIWG010000235.1 GCA_014361085.1 Nitrososphaeria archaeon | reverse complement strand
GCTCTTTCTAAATGTCTTTTATTAAAAAGACGACTATTTTCTTTTGTGAAAACTTTTGGGCCGACAAATTTTCCTATCCAATAGTTTACAGCATCTCCTAAGATGGCTGCAGAAACAAATAGTAAATAAAGTAATTCGACTGCAAAAAGTCCTTTTGAGGCGAAGGTTCCTGACAGGAACAGCAGTGAATCTCCAGGCAAAAATGGGAACATTACTAAGCCGGTTTCACAAAATACTATAACAAAAAGTATCATGTACGCCCAAACTCCAAACTCTTGAATTATTAGGGTTAGACCTTGGTCCAAGTTTAACAGAAAATCTATTATGCCTGTTAGATGAATCAATTTTGTAATCGTATAAGCTCTTTAGACCCGCCCATATAATCTTTTTTAAACGAAAGCATGTTAACGCTATTGTATTCTTTAAAAACTTTTTAATATTTAAATACAGTTTATGCAAAAATTTCGTTTATGAAAGATGTATTAAAAGAGCGTTTTCAAAGTTTCTGGGAAGATGAAGTTATTTCATCGTCAATATATGCTGATGTCGCCAAAAAGGTTAAAGCCCAGTCTTCTCTCTTTAACTCGCTTTCAGAAATTGAAAGGTCTCATGCAGCCATTTGGTCGAATCTTTTAAAAAACTTGTATGGTTTAGAACCTAAGCCCTCAATAGTTTTAAGGCTTAAAGCTTGTTTCATGAAATTCTTGATTCATGTGATAGGGTTTAAACTTACCCTAAAAATGTTTGAATTAAATGAAATGAAGGCTGTAAAAGAATATTATCAGTTGCTTTCAAATCCAAGGTTGGCAGAGTATAGGAACGAAATTTTAGCACTTGTTAAGGATGAAATGTTTCATGAAATTGAATTTTTGAAGCAGACTATCGGGTACAAGAGGGAGATAGAGGGTTTAAAGGATGCGCTTTATGGTTTGCTTGATGCACTTGTTGAAATTGAAGCCGCTGTCATAGGTATCGCGTCACTTTTACCGAACCCAATGACTACAGGAGCATATGTTTCATCAAAGTCTGAGAAAATAATCTATAATAGTAAACTTGAGGAAATTGAGATAAGAAGTAGTATTGAAAGGGAAAGCATTTCTGAAGAAGTTATAGAAGACATAAAATCTTCGACATCAAATGAAAGTGTTCTTGAAAAGCTTATTCAACTTCTAAAGTATGATGAGGGTTTAGCGAAAAAATTTTACATACTTTCAAAGATAGGTTCTCCTGAAGTAGCTTTAGAAGATCCTAGGGTTGCCGCAAAAAATGCTGCCATCTTCTACTTTCTTGGTGCTCTTGCACCAATTGTTCCATTCTTTTTAGGACTTTCTGGCTTTCACGCGATCATACTGTCTATAACATTTACCATAATAATATTATCTATAGCGTCAGCATTTGTGGCTGTGGTATCAGGTACTAGTATAAAAAGGAAGGCTATGGAAACAATCTCGATAACACTTCTTGCAACACTGTTAACCTACATTATAGGAACTCTTGCAAAAAGCCTGTTAGGAATCGAAATTTAGCCTATTGCACCAAAAACTTGTGTTAACAAAATTTTTTATCCGCCTAAAATCTTCTTCAATCTGAGCCTTCAACTGTGGATTATATAATGCTGCTGCAGGATGTAATGTTGGCATAATATTCAATAGGCTTTCAAAGAGAAATAAGCTGAATATTTTTCCCCTAACTTCAGTTATCCCCCTAATTTTTATTCCAGCTTTACCCAAAAGATATCCTGTCGAATGCTTTCCTAAAGTTACAACAATTTTTGGTTTAATCAATCTAATCTGCCTATCAAGGTAAGATGAGCATGCATCAATTTCATCCGGACGGGGATCCCTATTTTCAGGAGGCCTACATTTGACAACATTTGTAATGAAAACAGAGGGTCTCGGTAGCTCAAGCACATTCTCTATCAATTCGGTAAGAAGTTTTCCTGCAGCACCCACAAACGGTCTACCTTGAACATCTTCATAATAGCCTGGCGCTTCTCCAACAAACATTATTGTAGCGTTAGAGTTTCCTTCACCGGGCACTGCATTTTTCCTAAATTGGTGAAGTGGACACTTTATGCACCTTCTGACTTCTTCAGCAACCACATCTATTTCATCATACATTATGTTCGCCAAATAGAACCATAAATGTTACCATTTATTACATTTTCTCTGAAACAATTTTAAACCTACTATTCAAGATATATAATATTA
>JACIWG010000234.1 GCA_014361085.1 Nitrososphaeria archaeon | reverse complement strand
TACATGCTTTTAAATTTTAGAAAAAATTTTGGCCACTATTTTTAGATTTGTAAACCTTTTATTCCCTACATATTTATTCTTTGTTGAGGGGGTTTGGATAAGATTTTTCAAAATAAATTGGTTTTAGAAATTTTGGAAAAATACAAGGTTATTTGGTCAATAGAGCATGCGATGGCCCTACTAAGCTGGGACAGTGAAACATACATGCCTGAAGATGGTGTTGGTGAAAGGAGTGTTGCCGTAAGCCAGCTTGACCTTCTTAAACAAAAATTTATTACTGAAGAAGATTTCATCAAACTTGTTGACAGAGCTTCTGAGGAAAAGGATTTAAATGAATACGAGCTTGGCTTGTTAAGGGTTCTAAATAGGGCGATTAGGATATATCGTCTTCTCCCACCAAGGCTTATCGAAGAGTTGGCTAAAGTTACGGAGGAGGCTAAGATTGTTTGGAGGAATGCGAGAATAAATAACAATTTTAAAGCATTTGAACCATACCTGGAAAAGATATTTTCTCTCTCAAAAGAATGTGCAGACTACCTTGGATATAAGGAGCATCCTTACGATGCACTACTTGACCTATATGAGGAAGGCTTAACCTCTAAGGATGTTACCCAAATATTTGATTCCATAAAGTATAGGTTAAAGACTGTGTTGGAAAAGATAGAGTCTGAAAAGGAATTTAGTGAAAGACACCCTCTAGAGGATATAGAATATGATAAAGATAGTATGAGGAAGGTTAATTTCTGGGTTGCTGAAAGGCTTGGCTATGACAGGAAAAGGTTTAGAATAGATGTTTCAGCACATCCATTCACAATCCATATGGGTTTAAGGGATGCCCGAATAACAACAAGATATGAGGGAAAAGACTTTAAATCAACACTATTTTCAGTAATACATGAGTACGGCCATGCCCTCTATGGTCTACAGCATAATGAGGCGTTCATGTTCACACCCTTAGCTAATGGTGCATCCTTGGGTGTTCACGAGTCACAGTCCAGGTTTTGGGAAAATATTATAGGAAGAAGTATGCAGTTCTGCACTGCAATATATCCTTTCTTAAAAGAAAATCTTAGCTTCCTAGAAAAGTATTCTGTTGAAGATGTTTATAGATACTTTAACATAGTCCGCCCAACATTAATTAGAGTTGACGCAGACGAAGTAACATATAACTTTCACATACTTTTAAGGTATGAGCTTGAAAAGCTAACTTTAGCTGGAGAAGTTAAAGTTCAGGACCTGCCAACGTTATGGAATAGTATGATAGAAGATGTTTTAGGTGTTAGGCCGAAAACTGATTCTGAAGGAGTGTTGCAGGACATACATTGGAGCCTCGGTTCAATAGGATACTTTCCAACATACACTATCGGAACAATCCTTTCAGCACAGCTTAGAAGCCACATACTAAAGGATGTTCCAAACTTTTACGAGAAAATCTCAAGGCTTGAGTTTAATGAAATAAAGGAGTGGCTTAAGAACAAAGTACACTACTGGGGTTCAATGTATCCTCCAAAAGAGCTTCTAAAAAGAATGTTGGGTGAAGAGCTTAATCCAGAATACTTTATAAGCTATCTAGAGAAAAAATATTTAGGTAAGTCAATCTAATTTTTCCAAGCTAGCGTGCCCTAGATTGAACTCTTGGCTCAAGCAGTGTCCATAGCCAGTCAACTAGTTCTTTAACATTCTTTGTCTGAATATACACGTCACCAGGTCCAGTTACTTCAGTTACCAAACCCTCTCCTCCCAAAAGTGTTTCCTTTAAGCCGCCAAACTTCCTCACCCTATACTGGCAAGTGTCCGAGAAGGCTACAAGATGAAAGTTATCAACAATCAATGTTTCACCAGCATTAAGTGTATGCTTGTCTATAGCACCAAATGTGTTTATAAAAAGTGTTCCTTGACCAGTTGCCTTAATCATAAACAGTCCTTGCCCAAACAAACCTTTCGTGAAACCCTGCCATTGGACGTCAAGGTTAACGTCTGGAGTGCTCGCTACATAAGAATTTTTTTGGATAATGTATCCTCTTGTTGGTGAAAGTTTTAGAACCTCTATATCTCCAATCGGGGCTGAAGTAAAGGCAACCTCTCCTTTTCCACCTACCGCAGTATAATCGTTAACAAAAAAGGTCTGTCGGCCCAAAAGAGTTAATCCTATAGTGCCTAACAAACTTTTTTCCCTTTTCCTTGTACGCACATCAATGGTTGGACTCATGTAGGTC
>JACIWG010000233.1 GCA_014361085.1 Nitrososphaeria archaeon | reverse complement strand
GTTTTACTCTTAGGTTTCCAACTCTTGTCTCCTTCTGTTCTTTATCCAGTTCTGCAAAACCATATTTTATCGCATCCTGAACAGGATAATATTTCATTTTAGGATTACCAGATAGTTCCATAGCCTTCTTCCAAACTTCATCTATAGTGTGCCAATCTCTACCTAAAACTACAAAAGCTTTTAAAGCATAAAAAACACCAAACCTTTTCCTATACTTCTTAGCTTTACTTAGTATTGTATCGAATTTTCTAACTACCTGTTCTTTGTTCAAATCACACCAAGAATATACTCTGTAAAGAACCAATATTTTTATTTTATTTCGGAAGGATATTATAATTTTGTTATCAAAATAATTTTTTAAGAAAACTTATAAATTTGTAAATATATATACTTATGGTATGTTCAAAATTACTGAAAGAAGTCTTTATGAACCAATATGTAGATTTTTGGAAGAAAGAATTGAAGCAAAAACTATTTCTGAAATTGGTGGAAAAGAGGGATATTTAGATATACTTTTTCAATTAGATTCTTACCCATTTATTCTTGAAATTAAATTAGGTAAAGAAGAAAAGAAACTCACTAAAGCAATAGCTCAGGTAGTGGATTATGGATTACGCTATAATACAATGAATATAATAGTTTTGCAATTTCCATCTATTGAAAGTGGGCAAGTGGTTCTAGAGATAGAAAATTTTAAACGTCAAGTAGTTTTTCAAAAAGTTAGAGGATGGATTCATACCGAATATTTAGAAAAGTGGATTGAAGAACAAAGATTTGAAGAAGTATTTGAAGAATTAAAAAATTCTTTTAAAGAAAGAATAAGAAAAATAGACTTTAATTCTGTCATTAAGGCTATTAGAGAAATAGTTCAGGATTTATACGAAGTTATTAAACAAGCAAAAACCGATGAAATTTTTGTGGAAGTTGCTGAAAAATTAGAATTATTTGTAGGATTAGGTGAAATTGAAGATAAGAACAAGGCAATTAATCAAGTAAGTATGCTTGCCTCCTATCTTCTATTCAATCAGCTCCTATTCTACCATATATATAAAATGAAAACAAAAAGTAATATACAAGAATTAAAACCTATAAAATCAATAAACGAACTTAAAAACTATTTTTCTCAAATAACAAACATAGATTATCAACCCATATATGCTGTAAACTTGGTAGATAAGCTTCCGGATAGGCCAGAAATTGTTGAACTTATTAATGAATGTATAAAAAACTTGCTCGTGATAAGAGCAGAACATATAACCCAAGATTTGGCTGGACGCTTCTTTCATGCATTACTTCCAAAGGAAGTTGCTAAAGTTTGGGCCGCATTTTACACAAATCCAATCGCAGCAGAAATATTGGCTAGATTAGCAATTGATAAGTGGGATGAAACAATATTAGATCCTGCATGTGGTTCTGGAACTTTATTGTCTGCAGCATATAAGAGAAAACTTGAACTAGCAGAAGAAAATGGAATAACTTTAAGTAAAGCAGAATTACATAAAAAATTTGTAGAAGAAGACTTAACTGGAATTGACATAATGCCATTTGCATGCCATTTAACAGCAATAAATCTAGCATTACAACGATTAGAACAAATTACAGATTTGGTAAGAGTTGCTAGAATGGATTCATTAGATGTAGCCGCCAAATTAAAGCTTACAGAATTTAAAAATAAAGGAATATTGATAAAACCCTTTCATGAAACAATACAATTAACTTTAGATGGCGAAAAGAAAAGTATTAAAAAATTAGGTACTGTTTCTCCTGCAGGCAAGGGAGCAAAATTTTATTTAAAACCTGTAAACGTAGTTATTATGAATCCGCCCTTCTCTGATAGGGACAAATTGCCAAAAGATTATTTAGACAAACTTAAAAAAAATGAACTAGGCCAAAAATGTGGCCACCAAATTAATCTTTGGGGATATTTCTTATCACTTGCAGATTTAATTTTAAGTCAAAATGGAAAAATAGCTGCTGTATTACCTATCAATATAGCTAGAGGAGGTGCAACTGAAAAAATTAGGAATCTTTTAATTGAAAATTATCATATAAAATATATTGTAAAACCCATAGCTGATTTAGCATTTAGCGAATCCGCAGACTTTAGGGATATTCTGTTACTTGCTGAAAAAAGAAAACCAAAGAAAGAGGATATCACAAGAATTATTTTTTTGAAAAAATCAATAAAAAAGATAAAAGAGAATGAATTGCAACAAATAATT
>JACIWG010000232.1 GCA_014361085.1 Nitrososphaeria archaeon | reverse complement strand
TCATAACCTTGCCTCAAGTGCACTTAATTTTATCCTTTCTCGCTTCAATGACATTTTTGGGAGTAAACCTTCTAGCCACATCAATATATGCAAGGTATGTTAAAGTTTTAGGTGTAGTGAAAGCCTCAATGTTCTTGACAAGCGCAAACGCCGTCGGACTCTTTATAGCCTCATTTATCACCAGCTTTATCACATCTGAACCTTCAACTGCAATAATATTTTCCACAATATTTAGAGTTTTAGCGTTTATGGTAGCATTGCTTGCAATACCTGAAACAGCTGTAGTTCCACCTACTACAGCATACGAGTTCGGTAGAATCGTTTACTCTTCAAGTGTTTTAGGCTACACCTTTACTGTTGAAACATCAAAGAACATGATAAAATTCACTTTAGAAGTTTTAGCTTTAGCATTCCTTCTAACATTCTTATACTTTATATATAGAATTGCCGGATTTATTGTTGGTGCATAAAATTGCCCTTCCTTGACGAACTTTTAACCGAAATAAATTTAATATTACATGAAACAATAAACTTGTTTCCCAAAGTCGCTCTCGTAGTTTTAATTTTTGCAATATCATTTGTACTAATAAAATATGTTAATAGGCTCATAAAATGGCTTGTCAAAATATCGAAGGTTGAAGATTTTGTAGAGAGTATAATACCTGGAGGATCAAGGATACCACTATCTCACACATTTTCTATTTTAGCAAATTCTGGAATCCTTATAACTGCGACCGCTCTCGCAGTAAGAGTATTTGTTCCCGAATACACTCAACTCTATAGAATAGCCCTAGATTACCTTGCAAGAGTGGCAAGTGTTATAGTAATATCCATGATATTCATATTTGGATTAGATGCTTTAGTAAGAAGTGTCAAGTTAGAGAAGAAGATGGACAGCTTCCTACTCATGATAGCATTCCTTCTCATTCTTGCAGTTTTAATTGACCTTACTGCATTAAGTGCAGAAACAAAGTCTGCCTTGGATTTTGGAATAGCAATTGGCATGGGTTTAGCTATAGGCGAACATATAGGTAGGACAGAAAAGACAGCCACTATACAACAAAAATAAAATTATTATTGAGACACCTTATTTTTAGTTCGGTGGATAATTTAAATAGAGATTGGGTTACATAAGTTGGTGGTGCAAACAATGTCATTTGATCCATTCAATTTAGGAGATTTAACAAGAATATTGAAGGAAATAGAGGAAGCTAAGGAGGGACTTGATCCTGAAATTTTAGCCTCATGGTATAATGTTATTGAATCGGAGGCTAAGGCACTATGCCCTACACAAGAGCTTAGAGATAGTATAAGGATAGAACAGGATCCCATATTTCCTATGAAATTTAAGGTTGACATGTCAAGACGTGCTGTCCCATATTTTATGCAGGCAATTGACAAATATTTACCTGAAATGCCCTTCGCAACAAGACTATATTTTCAGAAGCTCCAAGAAATTGTTATAAAAAAGTTTGCTGAAGAAGCAAGAAAAGAAAACATTGATTAAATTACTTTAGTTTTACTACAATAAGTCTAAGTATGTCTACAGAATCTTCACAAGAATCGTTTATCATTTCAAGATCGTTAAAGAATTCAGATAATACGATAAATTCTCCAGTATTCATTGTAGTAGAAGGCAGATCCTTTATGATACCTCTTGCAGTCGCATGAATTTCGTCAACATCCTCCTCTAATCTTTCAACCCTATCACAGTATTTTATTACTTCATCCAAATTTACTGTAAGATTTTGTAGAGCCATTTTTAAAGTGTTAGCGTTTTCAACACTCTTTTCAGCCATCAAAAGTGCTACTTCTTTAACCTTTTCCGGATACCTATCCAATGATAGTAATATGAGACATCTTCCTGCTGCACGAGCATAGTCTGCAACCATGTCAACCCTTTTCACCAAATGCACTAGGTCTTCCCTTTGTGAGGGAGAAAATTCTGCTTTCGAAAGCTCATTCAAAATGCTTCCTCTTAAAATGTCAGCCTCCTTCTCCTTAGAATTTAGTCTAAGAATGTGCTGATTTGATGCACTCCTGTCTCCTGCAATCATCTTTTTTATCGCATTAACAATTTCTTCTACACAGTCTGTTGAGAGTCTAAAATGGTCTTGAATCATTTTAAAAACGTTCATTTCCCTTCTCTTTGCAAGCCAGTTGAACAGGTGCTCACTCATATGTGTCGAAATATGTAAAAGAAAGTTATTTAAACTTATAGTATAATCTTATA
>JACIWG010000231.1:1914-2253 GCA_014361085.1 Nitrososphaeria archaeon | reverse complement strand
TTTCAAAGAACCCTATGTTTTCTTTTCATTTGCAATCTTTTTTGTAATATTTCTGATTTTACCTCATGTTAAATCAAAGGAGCTATCATGGTTTCAGGAAAAGAAAAATTATGGTGAAGTTTTTTTCTGTCTAAGCTTCGCCATACTGGCTATACCATGTTGGGGAAACTGGAGAATTTTAGGTGGCGTTTCAATGCTTTTCATGGCGGTAGGAGATTCTGTTACTGGAATAGTGAGGTCACGTTTTCTAAAAAATAGGGGAAAACATTGGTCCGGAAGCATTGCAATGCTTGTCACATGCCTTATTATAGGCTCTTTCTTTTTGGGCTATAAGGGAAT
>JACIWG010000231.1:0-1904 GCA_014361085.1 Nitrososphaeria archaeon | reverse complement strand
AGTCCCACTTTTAACTACGGTGTTTGGAGCAATATTACCCATATAATTTAAATTTCCTATAATCTTTGGCTTATGAAGAGGTAGAATTACAAAAAATGAATCGCATACTTTTTATCAGACATGGTGAAAGCGAAAGTAATGTTAAACATGTTATAAGCCATGATCCTGAAAGTTATCCATTAACTGAAAAGGGTGTTGAACAAAGTAAACTTGTTGGAAATGGACTAAAAAATTTGAATTCAGACGCTATATATTCTAGTCCAATTTTAAGATGTAGGCAAACAGCCCAGATTATAGCCGAATATGTTAAATGTCCTCTCGTCTATGATGAAAGGATTACGGAAAGATTTTTTGGAAATTTTAACAATAGGAGGGTTGAACCATTGGATTGGAAAACATTTTTAATAGATGAAGCATCGAAGAAGAGTGTTGAAGGATGGGATGAAATATATTTTAGAGTGAAAGAGTTGGTGGATGAAGTTAAAAACAAAAATGTTATCATTGTATCACACTATGATGTAATAAGAGCTTTCATAGCAAAACAGCTTGGTCTCGAAGACGAATTAAGTGCATGGGGTATCGTGATACCGAACGCCAGCCTTTCTATAGTATTAAACAATAATGGTTTCTATAAAATTTCGGCAATAGGGATTCCTGCAGTTGAAGAATTAATAGATAAGGCTGTTAAAAATCTTAAAACTAGTAATATTCGACCCTGACCAGATATCTTCTCAAATACACACCAAATAGGATGCCGACAACCAATCCCGCTAAATGGGCACCGTGAGCGACTGTAGAAGGTGAAAAGAGGCCTGCAAGATCAATTATTGTCCAAAGGGCAACAAGCAAAATTAGAGGTATTGGAAAAAGCCCGTACAAAAACACCCTTCTAAAAGGTGTTAATACAACCAATGTTCCAACAACACCATATATTGCTCCAGATGCACCAATTCCAGGTATAATGGAAGATGGGTCTGTTATCAGATAACCTATGTTTCCAAAAATGCCGGATAAGATAAATATTATTACAAAAAGTCTTCTACCAACAATATTTTCGAGACCGAGTCCAAAGAAAAATAATGCAATCATGTTAAATAACAGGTGTTCGATATCAGCATGCAAGAAAATTGAAGTTATAAAAGTCCATGGCATTCTAAAAGCGTATGCTGGAAAGAAGGCTAAATATATCCAATAGTCTGTCAAATTTTGGAAAACGAACATTATTGTACACAAAATTATGAATATGTATGTCCAAATGGGTTTCTCAATATAGGAATACATTTGATCAAACTCACTAAGTATACAATGAGTATATTCCCCTGTTCATGAGAAGCTTCTGCAGTTCCTTTCTTAGCTTCAAGTCTAAGTCAACCTGTTTTTCAGAAACAAGTGGAAGTTTTTGTGAACGTATAACTGGACCATGCAATACCATCTCATCCTTTTCTAGCTCCTCTAAAGGTTTCGGCTTCCTCTTCAGTACACTATTCAAAATTTGCACAGGCACCTCATTTTTTGAAAGCGCTTCAATTATACGTCTTGCAATATTATCTTCTACTGGTCTAAAACCATAATGTGGACTATCAAGCTTTTCAACCAAATCACTATCCTCATTTTTTAAGTTAAGGCCAACACAGATAGGATTAGGTTTATAGAGACTATCCAACTTTATTTCCCAAATTTCGTCTGGAGAAAAGAAGATTATTGTAGGAAACCCCTTCTCATCATTGCTGATAAACACTTTCCAGCCTAGAGGGTTCTTGTTATATGATGCATGAACCTTTTTTAGAATGTTTTCAAAGCTTTCTGTGCTCAATGCACCACATAATTTTTAATATAAATTTAAAAATCTTTCTAAAACAAATTTAACTACATTCATAATCATTTTATATGAATTAGAATTCTGG
>JACIWG010000230.1 GCA_014361085.1 Nitrososphaeria archaeon | reverse complement strand
ATAAATTTTTAAAGAAAAAAAGCAAAAGTAAATGGCCTGTGGGACTGTCGTCTAGTTTGGACAAGGATGCCAGCCTGGGGA
The DNA here is from genome assembly GCA_014361085.1 of Nitrososphaeria archaeon. Lineage (GTDB taxonomy): Archaea > Thermoproteota > Nitrososphaeria > JACIWG01 > JACIWG01 > JACIWG01. Next base: position 2,191 of record JACIWG010000230.1, on the reverse strand, counting down.
ACATTCCAGTCCAGAACGCTGGCGATCGTGGGTTCAAATCCCACCAGTCCCATTCAATTTTTAAATTTATTGATATATTTTATTCGAAATTACTAGAATTATATAACAAGCTTAACCCATATACAATTGCCATTCAAAAACATTTACCATAAAAAAAGTAAAAGTTATACTAATATAAAATCCTTTATAAAAGGACATTGAATATTCATTATCTTTTATCGTAAATAAAAAGGAATAATAGCCCAAAGCTTCTATGATGATTTTTAAGTGGATAGAGTTCATGAGAGTCTTTAGGATAGACTGCATGAAAAAAGCTTAATAATCAGATATTTTTTTAGGTTAGAGTATGAAAAAATCTGATTTTATATTAGTAAGAAAAAGGGGTGTTATTATATTACCTAAAAAGATTAGGGATGCTTTGAAAATAGGGGAAGGAGATATTCTTAAGATTCAAGTTAATGGTTCTAGTATAGTTTTGAGTAAAGAGGATTTATGGGGTAAGCTTTTTGGTTGCGCGAAGGGAATTTATAATCCTGATGATGCAGAAATTGAGCTTGATAGGGGCGAAATAGTTGAGGAAGGTAATAGTTGATACTTATGCAATCTTGTCCGCTGCCACTGACACCTTAACTCCTAATGCTATGAATTGCATGCTTGAAATCAAGACAGGAAAAGCTAGGGGATACATACATTATCTTATATTTTATGAGGTAATGTATCACTGGCGAAGGGGAAGGTTACCAGCTTTTACTACAGAGGAAGAGATTATAACTTATCTTACTCAAAGTTTCCAAGACATAAGACTGGATGACAGGATTGCTTCTGAAGCGTCTAATGTTAAAGTTTTTGGAGATAAAATGCTAGCAGATAACGTTTTGCTTCACAGTAGGAGGCTGTCGGCATGTGATGCTACAACGATTGTGCTTGGTAAAATATTGCAGATACCTATAGTGTCAGGTGATGAAGATTTAAAATATGTTGGAGAACAATTTGGTGTTAAAGTGATTTGGTAATTATAAAGCTAAAGTTTTTTTCCTATACTATTAATAATGTTGAATGTTTAATAGTTAAAGATATAACTAAGCTTAAATTAATATTCTATTGTAATAGATGATATGGAAAAGGTTGTAGAAGTTTCAGTAGAGGGGAAACCTTTTCATGTAGGTAAAGTTTATGGTGAAAAGGCTAAGGAGCTTATTTCTAAGAATATTGAAACTTATAGGACCATATTTTTGAAAAAGTATGGTTTAGGTTGGGAGAAACTTGTGGAAAAGGCTTATGAAGGTTTAGAGGAAGTTTCTTCTTTCAATTATGATGCTGTAGAGTTTATGAAGGGTATTGCTGAAGGCGCTGGTATCCCATTTGACGATGTTCTTGTACTAAATTACAGGTATGAGATCATCTTTTCTGAAAGATCTTCATGCACTTCTATAGGTTTTACGAATAGGGGGGAGACTTTTATTGCCCAAAATTGGGACCTGTATGCTGGGATTGAAGCTAATGTTGTCAATCTGAGGTATAAAGTTAATGGAGGCCCTACGGTTTTTACTCAAGTTGAGGCTGGTGGTTTAACACATAGGGGATTAAATTCTGAAGGCATTGGATTATGTATTAATGCACTTAGGTCTAAGGAGGATGGAGGAAAACTTGGGATTCCAGTAATAACCGTTTTAGGATGGAGTATTCTAAATTGTAAAAGATTTTCTAAAATATTCGAGCTTGTCAAGGATGCTAAAAGGAATTCGTCAATAAATTTTTTGCTAGCGAAAAAGGATTTTATAGTTGATTTGGAGCTGACGCCTAAGGATTTCGAGTACATAGAGGCTGATGATAATGGAATTATTGTGCACACAAACCATTTCATAAGCGATAGGTTTAGGGGATTAAATGCATGTCTTAAAGGATTATCTGGAGACACCTTCGTTAGAGAAATAAGGGCGAAACAGTTAATTAGAAAACTGAACAACACCCTAAATATTGAGAATGTTAAAGAAATTTTTAGAGACCATTTCGATTACCCTTCATCAATATGCAGGCATATTGACGAACCAGGAGATTACAATACTATTTCAAAGATTAAGACTCTTGGATCAACAATTTTTGAAACTTGCAAAAACATTTGCCATTACACTATAGGCAACCCATGCAAAGGTCAGCTACCCACGGATAAAATCCGTGGGCTTGAAGCTTA
>JACIWG010000229.1 GCA_014361085.1 Nitrososphaeria archaeon | reverse complement strand
GAGATTGGGTGCAAAGCGAAAATCCTACAAGAGTAACCCTTTTTCTTCAACATGACAACGATGCGCATTCACTACTTTATAATAGTATTTCTCCAGAATTTCCACATGTTGGAGGCACATATGATGCAAAATTCCATATTATTGGAGAAAAAGGTTATATTTTAGGTGAGAGACCGAATAGACTAGAAGTCTGTATTAACTCGGTTCCTTCTATTCACACTTACACTGTAGACTTCAAAAATTATTATCAAGAAGCATTCAATAGGGAAATAATGGCCTTTGTCAAGAATATAAGATCAGGTAAAGAACCTGAAATTAAAGGCGAAGACGCAATAAGAACCCTTAAGGTAATTGATGCAGCCAGAAAATCATTTAATAAGGGAACAAAGATAAAAATTTAATTATAAGGTACACATTAATCAATTTTTTCTATCAATTCAATTAATGTTCCTTCATAATCTTTTATAAATGCAACTTTGATTTTACTAGTTGGAACATCATATGGTCCATCAATTAGTGGGACATCGTGCATTTTGATTAAATTGACTGCTTCTTCCATATTGTCAACATAAAATGCGATATGATCAAGCTTATCAGGTTTATCTTTTTGATCTTTAGGAAGGGTAAGCTCGACTCTATATGTGTTATCATTGGAGGCCAAGAAAGCTCTTTCAGCTTTATCCCGCACAGTCTCTTTTCTGCGTCTTAAGAGCTTTAACCCTAACACTTTTGTATAAAATTCTATTGCAACATCCATATCTTTTACATATAATGAGATGTGTGCAAAATGGAAAATTTTAGAAGAATCCAAATCTTCCATGATCTAATCACTTATAATTCAACACCTTGCTTTTTTAATACTGTATGAAGTTTTTGTATAGTGACCTTTCTTGGGCTTACGTTTTCTTTTACTGCTATACTGGAGGCAGCTCCTGCAGCTTGGCCTGTTGCCATGCATATGGGTGCTATTCTTACAGAACCTAAAGCCTCGTGCGTAGTTGAAATACATCTTCCACTTACTAGCAGATTTTCTACATTTTTTGGCAACAGACATCTGTACGGAATATCGTATGGTCCTTCAATTAGTGAGTAAGACCATTTTCCACTTTTTGGATCATGTATGTCTGTGTGAGCCCATTTTGCTCTAACAACAGCATCATCAAACTTTCTTTCATTTTGTATGTCTTCAAGCGTTAGAACATAGTCACCTATTATTCGCCTAGTTTCACGTACACCTATTTGGAAACCTGAGTCTATAAGGTATGCGTTTTCGAAACCTGGAACATACTTTTTAGCAAAGTCGAAGACCGCCTTCATTAATTTTCTACCTTTAACTTCTGCCTCGGTTAATTCGAAAGCGTTTAAAGCGTCAACATTAAATATTGATAACGTGTTCACGCAAACTTCCCCTTTTCTTGGCATAAGATGGAAATTGAAGCCTGTTTCCCTAATGTAACCTGGGGGGAGGACACCATTTTCTATAGCATCTTTTACAAGTTTATGGAAACCTGCTATTATACATGACCTAGCATAATCTTGCATATATTTTCCCAATCGAGGATGAGACCCAAATTCTTCAGGGACGTTTTTAAAATATCCAAATACCTTTTCAAGATCCACATTTCCTATTCTAAAGCATGGAGTAAGGGCCATGTAGCCTTTCTCGAATTGGGCGCCTGATAATGCTGCAACATCACCGTCTCCCGTTGCATCTATCACAACCTTAGCCTTGAATGCCTGACGTCCAGATTTATTTTCCACTATAACGCCGCAAACGTTCCCCTCTTTAGCTAATGAACCAACTACCAAAGAATGTAGAAGCAGTTTAACATTAGCTTCTTCAATCATTTCAAGAAGTATTAATTTAAACATTTCAGGATCAAATGCTGAACCAGTCTCCCAAAAAGTATAAGGCATTTCAATTTTTTCTGCAAAACCTTCAATTAATGCTCCTTCCCTTTTAAGACGATCATAAATCTCTCTAGGAATACCTTTTAATCCAATAAGTGGAATAGGATCGAAATGGGGGACCATTGCAGCAGCTAGAGTACCACCAAGTATCCCATAACGTTCTATCAAAAGAACAGAAACACCCTCTCTTGCAGCAGCTATTGCGGCTGAAACACCAGCTGGACCTGCTCCGACAACAATAATATCAACATCTTTAACAACAGGAATTTGCCTTGTAATATCATCTATCATATCAAAAACCAAGATAGTTCAATATATAAGTTTATAAATTAAAAGAGATAATATTACCTTTTATTAAACACAAACAT
>JACIWG010000228.1 GCA_014361085.1 Nitrososphaeria archaeon | reverse complement strand
ATCTTGATATATTTTCGTCAGTTTACCAAGATCATGATACGTTATTATAACATCCAAAGCTTTTTCTACATTTTTTTCTATATCATTTACATCTTTTCCAAATGTTCTTGCTATCCTTCTACTTATTGTTCCGGTAACCCTTTCTCTATATTTAGAGAACCAAATAATGTTACAGTTCTTTATATGATCTCTATAAAATTCTAATTTTTGTCCTTCTTTAGCTCTATATGAAAGTATCCCCCTCATTTTAAACTCACTAACCCCTTATCATCTGAATAATAATGAGGATTCATTATATAAATTCCTTCTTCAAATTGTTTAAATTTTTGAGATTCTATACTTTTTATCATATAAACTTTCTTTCCTTCTATAACAATAGGATAGAGTATAAAAATGCTGTCGTTGTATAATAAGAAGGATAGTGTGTTGAGTTGGCCTATGCTTACAGAGAAGGAATTATCTCTAACATCATCTGCTAAAATCACTAAACAAGTTTCCTTAAGTTTTGGCACTTCATCCAAAATGTCCTTAATCGCTCTAATCAACCAGTCTTCATTAACTAGCCTATATCTTTGAATTTTTTCTGTTTCGCTTTCTCCTTTTACATATGCTATATGATAAACTGAGGGGGCTACAACTGTTATTTGAGATTCTGGTCTAACTTTAACTTTTTCAATCATTTTCCAGTCCACAGTAAAACTTAACAAACGATCTCGTAAGTAAATGATGATATCTTCTAATTCTAGTTCTTGAGTATAATTTAATGGCTCAAATTCTTTATATGATTCGTTGACAAAGTCCTGGACAAAACTATAATCTGTTAATGAATTTTCTAATATTCCTTTTAAAAATCTATGCATTATTTCCTCTCTTGTTTTTTTAATTAAAATATCTGGATAAGGTTGTGGTGAATCTGTATCAAGAATATATACTTTACCTTTTTCATTTAAAAATCTAGCACATCGCCCACACCTTTGAACAAGTGCATCAGCAGGTGCTAGGTCTGTTATAAGTAAATCCGATGACACGTCAAGTCCTGCCTCTATTACTTGTGTTGTCACAACTGCAATTTTTTCATATATTTTACCTTCCGCTCTTCTTGCACAATTTTCACATAAAATTTTATATTCATTATTTATATTCTCATAATAATAAGATTCTTGTATTTCTCCTCCACATTTGTCACATTTATTAAACTTCTTTGAATCTAAAAATTTATTAATTAATTTTTCTCTCTTCTCCCTTTCTTTTTTAACTAATCTAGAATGAACTAAAAACTTTAAAATATTGTCATTTAATTTATCGTATATCCTTGCTGCTCTTTCAACGGTGTTTGCTATTATAAGTAATTTTTTCCAGGATTTTTCTTTTTCTAATAGATTATCGAAAGATTCATGAGTGAATACTGCATTAACAATTTTCCCTCGGTAAGATTCTGGTTTTTCATTAAAATTTCCAAATTCAGGTAGTGAATCAACTTCTACTTTTTCAAATATAAACTCTTTTATTTTACTTGGTAAAGTAGCGGTCATAAAAATGATCGGTACACCTATGCTCAACAATCTTTCAATAACAGCTTTTAATAATGAGTATGAATAAAAATATTTGTCACTTATCATTTGGGCTTCATCGAACACTAAATAAGAGGTTGCTATGAAACCGGCTGGTTTTTCAAGATGATGCCCTCCATATGTTCGTCTAGCATATGAAAGAAGAAATGTGTCAAATGTTGTTATAGCTAACATTGATGAGAAAAGTTCTTCAGCGTCTTCAATACCACCGTGAAAAATTTTAACATCCTCTTCATTTACAAGATTTTTAAGATATACATCGATCATTTTTGAAGCTAAACTATTACATAATGCTCTTGTAGGAAGAACATAACAAAGCCAACTTGCATATATCCAAGAATTATTTTTTATCTGATAAAGTAGTGGGCTCAAACCTATCAACGTTTTACCATAACCAGTAGGCAAATTTATGAAAGTAATTACATTTTTCCCTTCAATAAAATTGTTTAAGACCTTTTCTATAGAAATTTTTTGCCAATACCTAAGGTTAAAATTTTCCATTTCATATGATCTTATTAACTCGTTTATTTTCATATCCATCCCTTAGGAATAATCATAAGAGTCCCGTCATCAACTTCGCATAACTCGTATCTTTCTTTTTTTCTCACCTCTACTCTGCAAGGCTCATACCATAACAAATTGCCAACATCTTTTTTTATTCTTAAAGGCAATAGAAAATATTTTCTTTTAGACCTTATATTTTTAAGCTCTTTCTTTAATTTATC
>JACIWG010000023.1 GCA_014361085.1 Nitrososphaeria archaeon | reverse complement strand
CTCGTTTTATACTTATAGAATACAGTAGAAAATTTTTGATCTGAAAAAAGTTTAATAAAGTTATAAGCTATAGACATATGTCTAGAAATAGTCCGGAAATGATAAATAAATATTTATTTAATGTAGGAATAAACTTGTACTTTGATAGTAGTAATGTTAGAGTAATATATTATTTAAAGACACTTTTCAAAAACAAGAAAATTTACTTTAATATTGTTAGATGCGCAGAAGATGCAGATATAATAGTAACAAGCAAAAATGATGAAATTTACAAGAATAGAACATTAAATGAAAAAGAAATCACATTTGAACCGAACATTGATTTTAAAAGAATTATACAAAAATTATTTAGAGAAAAAAGTCTACTTCTTGGTGTAGATCCAGGTGATAAAACTGGAATAGCGCTTTGTTATGGAGAAAAACTTATTTTGAATGAGGTAATCTCACCTTGGGAAAATGCAATATATTTTATAATTGATATATTAAAGGAATTCGACTGCAATAAAAAAATTGTTAAAATAGGATATGACAATTCACATAATGTAGATAAGTTAAAGAGAATATTAAAAACTCGATTCGATAATGTAGAAGTTTATTTAATTGATGAGAAAAGTACTACAAAAAATGCGAAATTAAGAAAAAATCAAGGTAAAGAAAAAGATAGAATTTCGGCTTTAAAAATCTTACAGCGTGCAGGAAGAAGAATCTAGCAACTTTTCTATAGAATTGCTATCTAAGTTGGTGCATATAGCATTTTTTTGAATCCATTCAGGAAATAATCCAAAAATAGACTTTGAGGCAAATCTTGAATCTAAAAAGAAAATTACAGAATAGGAAGTGTTTCTTGTTACTCGCCCGGCTGATTGAACCGCTTTTTTGATCGCAGGTTCTAACATAGAAATCAAAAAAGCATTTTGTGAATAAGTTTTCTTTATATAACTCATCTTTAAAAAGAGTTGTTTTGAAGGTGGTGGTATAGAGAGGCCCACAATTATAACTGAACGCATTTCACCTTCTTGAAAATTTTCTCCTTCAGAAAAACGACCGCCTTGAACTCCAAATAATATTGCACCTTTATCCTTATAGCTTTTAAAATTTGAACAGATAGTATTAGCTTCTTTTATTGTCATATTAGGCAATTCTTTAAAGAACGGCCGTTTAAGATCATAATATGAAAATAATGCTTTTTCCGTTTCTTGAAGAACCTTATAAGAAGGAAAATATACGCCTGTATTGACCGATAGAATTGAAGATATCGTATAAATTCGTCCAGCAATCTTCTTGAATAATTCGGATGTCCTTTTCTTGTATTTAGTTGTTAGCCCAGTATCAATTATTACTTGGATTTTTTTAGGCAAATTTTTCGAATTAATTGGATAATATTTTGTTTTAATAGGATCAAGCTTTAGTATTGTGCAATAGATTTTAGGTGAACCGATTGTTGCAGACATCATTATAAAGGACCAAAATTTGTTTAGAAGGGAGTTAAGCTCTTCTGAGGGATCTACATTTATGAAAACAAGGGCTTTTTCTTTATCACTATTATCTACATAAAGTAAAATATTTGGACAAGAGAGAAAAAGAAGCATATAATTTAGAAAAAGGTAAATTTTTATTAGATTCTTTGCCACATATGGGTATCTACCATTAGAGGAAACAAAAACTGTGTTTAAGCATGTTGAAAGTAAACTTTGCATTTCATTTAATTTATCAAATCCAAAATTAGTTAGTTCACTTTTAATAAGTGATTTTTCATGCGCAGAAATTTTATCAATAATAAAACAAATTTTATTGAATAAAGGATAAAAGGACGAAAGTTTTTCAGCCAGCTTAAGTAAGCCTAATCTTTGTGCCTCACTAACACTATATTCAATTTCACTTTCTTTAATTTTAAATGTATATAGTTCTGATAAAATATCTAATAAGTTGTGGGCTTCATCTAGAATTACTATAGTTTTTGAAGAATTCTGTAATGTTAAGGAAACATTGGAAAAGGACTGTTCTTGCAGAAAGTTGTTATAAGTCATAATACATAACCTTGAAGAAAGGGAAAATCTTTTTAACAATTCATAAGGGCAAACTCGATAGATTTTAGCTTGTACCAAAAGTGATTCAATATTATCTAGATTATGTAGAATTTTAGATAAAATTTGCTGGTCAAAATAATAGCAATTTGATCTATAATAGCACTGATTCGCCAGACTTAGACATTTACATAATATGTTTAATGATAAATTGTCAAAATATTGCGTTTGATAGAATAGACAAAGATCACTCTTTGAAAATAAAAATGAAAAAGGAAAATATTTCTTTTCTTGTATCTTTTTAGCCTCACTAATTACGTGCTCAATTTCACGTTTTGTTCTGCATAAGTATAATATTGAAAGATTAAATTTCTCGGCGACATCAAGTGCGGCAGAAAGAACAGATATAGTTTTTCCATAACCACTTACAGCTTCTAAGATTAGGTTATACTTATTTGCTATACATGATTTGATAAATTCTATAGCCTCAAATTGACCTTCACGATAATACTGATATGGAAAGTAGGACATCAACATATATTAAGAAATAATATTTATCCACCAAGCAGCCCAAAAGTTATATTTTTATAAGGATAGATCGTCTCTTGAAGAAGATGGAGGACAGTTATCGAAAATATATTAACAAACTTATAGAAAAGGAGGAAATTAAGGTGATTAACGATATTGTGGACAAGGATAAAGATGTACCAAAAATACTCTATTCTAATCAGAATATGCCATTTTTATTTACCAAGGTTAAAAACTTTGAAAATACAAAAATTGTAGGCAATATTTGCCCTTCACCAAGACACTTGAGTTTTGCATTAGATGTTAATCAAAGCCATTTAACTAATAAAGTAAGTAAAGTACTTTTGAACCTAAAGAGGCCTAAGATTATACTTAATAGGGGTGAATGGATAGAAAGAGATGCAGATTTATTTAGTTTACCTATACCAAAATACTATAAAAAAGATGGAGGATGTTATCTTACTTCTTCAATAGTTGCCTGTAAATTCCCAAATTCAGAAGATGAAAATTTATCGGTTCATAGAATAATGATAATTGGAAAAGATATAGGTGTAATTAGAATTTTGCCAAGAAATTTATACAAAATATTAGAGAAGAAAGACGGAAAAAGTGATATTGCTTTAATTATTGGTGCACATCCAGCTGTTTTCTTGGCGGCTAGCCTTTCTTTAGATTATGGAGTTTCTGAATACTATGCAGCAAATTCCTTTTTTAATGGAAAAATGAGATTTGTTAGAATGGAAAATGGAATAAAAGTGCCCTTAGGTGCGGAAGTAATTCTTTTAGGTGAAATAGATTTAAAGGAAAGAAAAAAAGAGGGGCCCTTCACAGATATAACGGGCACGTACGATACTATACGTGAGGAGCCCGTGATAAAATTTAATAAAATGTTTGTACCTAAAAATGAAATCATTTTTCATGCACTCTTACCAGCAAGTAATGAACATAAACTGTTTATGGGATTACCTCAAAAAATTAAAATACTAAATGTATTAAAAAAGAATGGAATTTATGTAAAAGATTTAAATCTAACTAATGGAGGATGCGCTTATTTCCATGTAATAATAAGCATAAGAAAGACTAATGAAGAAGATGGCAGAAACACTATCAAGTATGTTTTTGAAAATGCACATTCAATAAAATTAGTAATAGTTGTAGATGAAGATATAGACCCTCATAAGATAGATGAAGTTGAATGGGCACTTGCCACCCGTTTTCAAGCCGATAAAGGCTTAATTATTTTACAAAACCAGCGTGGATCAAGCTTGGATCCTTCAACCTTCAAGACGGGAAAAACTTCAAAAATGGGTATCGATGCTACCTTACCTTTAAATTTGAAAAAAAGCGTTTTTAAGAGGGCGCAAATCAATGAGTAATTTTGCAGAAAATGTTGCAAATAAAATTCTTGAAGCATTAAGCAAATTTTATGAAAACAATAAAAGAATAAAAATTATTTCAGCACACATTTCAGGCATATCTTACGAGAACATAGGTGATTCTGGTTTATCCTTTTTAAATGATATTGCAAGAGATGGAAAATTTTCAGTATACACAACAGTAAATCCAATGGGTGCGGATATATATGATAATGTATTTAATTTAAATGAAAAATTTATAGTCAAGCAAAAAAAGATAGCTGAAATTTATCTTAGAATGGGTGCTGTCGAATCTTTTACTTGCACACCTTATGATTACTTTTCGCTTCCAAAAAGAGGGTCACATGTGGCATGGGCTGAATCTTCAGCAGTAGTATATGGAAATTCTTTCCTGAAGCTATTCACTAATAAGGAAAGTGCACTTAGTGCTTTAGCAAGTTCTATATTAGGGGAAACAATCTATTCAGATTTACATATAAAAGAGAATAGGAAAATTACCTTGGCCTTTAAGTATAAAGATAGGATTAATGAGCTTATTTTAGGTTTGTTAATTTATCACATAGGGAAAAAAGTAGAAAAACCGTTTACTATAAAATTGTATAAAGAACTTTCATCATTAGAAAAGAAAGCATTAGCAGCTGCACTAGGAACAGTAAGCAATGTTTCGTTATTCAGTACAAGTATAAAAGGAAAAGAAGTAAAAGAAATCTTTGAAATTTTCAAAAATGATCTTAGAAAAGAATATGAGGAATTAAATACCTGTGAAAAAGGGGAAGTAATTATTCTAGGGTGTCCACATTTGAATCACGCAGAGATATCTAATTTCCTTAGAAGAATGGATGGAAGACACTTTAAAAAGGATTGTATAATAGCTTGCTGTAGAGAAGCATATAAAAATATAATAAAGCTTTATGATCAAAGTTTATTAAGCAAAAAGAGAATATTCTTTTTTCAGAATGCTTGTCCTATTTTTTCACCGTTATTGAAAGTTATGGGTGTCAAAAATATTATCACAAATTCAGTTAAAGCAGCACATTACTATAAGTACAGAGGCATTGGAGTTAATTTAAAGAAACTGGAAGATATAATTGAAACTGAAAGTGAATAAAAATGAAAAAAATTGTCTTGAAAGGAAGAGGTATAGTTGAAGGAAAATTTTTCGGAGAAATGATTATTTCAAGAAAACCATTATCTTTTTTAGGCGGTATTGATGTTTTATCAGGAAAAATTATGGACATAAATAACAATCTGTATATGGAGAGGATAACTGGAAGGATCTTCTATTTACCAACTTCAATAGGAAGTACTGTTGGAGCTTTTGTAATATATAAATTATGCAAAGACGGTTTAGGGCCAAAAGCAATTGTATGTAAAAAAGCTGATAGTATGCTAGTAACAGGTTGTGCAATTTCAAATATTCCATTGGTCGATCGAATAAATATTGAAGATCTTCCAAAAAAGGATATAGTAAAGGATTGTGAAATCAATGGGGGAAAGGGAACGCTAACTATATTAGAAGGTTAAAGTGACAATTTAGATATAAAGTCTTGTGATGAACTAAAAATTGAACTAATAACGTTTTCAACTTTTTTTCGATTTTCTATATTTGTATATATTCTTATCATATCGACATAACCACTTATCGCATTAAGTATAACATTTTCATTCAAAGGCATGAACCAGAAAGTAGGGCCCACAGAAGATTTTGTGAAAACACAGAGTTCATTTAATACTTCACGTTTTGAGTTAACAGGCAAAGAGGGAGCAGTTGGAACGTCAACATAGACTGTTTTTTCAGATACATTTGCGTAAGCACTTATTGCTTTTATGAGGGTTTCTCTCACATTCTTTTGAGTTAGTACTTGATAGATAAAGGGATCCTTCCTATGAACAATTTTTTCATACACACACTTTACTAGTCTACGATTCAAAACGTTATAAATCAATATTTTAGATTCTTTCAAAGAATCCTCTTTTGAGTATATTATCTTTGATAATATTGATTCGTCATCTAACTCCATCAAAGATTGTATGTTTCTAAAATCTGAAAAATTAAGAATATCGTCAGCTAACATAAGGGCTTGAATAAGCATTATTTCAGCTGCTCGAACTGTTTTATGAAAATATACTGCCTTAAACATTTCATATCTTGAAATGTAGAGAGCTTCAAGTGAATATATTGCTGCATAATCAAGTGCAAGTCTATTTTCTTTTTCATATACTTCGAACGAATTTAGCAATCGGTGTACATCAACCTGCCCATATTCTACTCCTGTAAAGTATGCATCCCGGAGAACATAATCTATAACATCAACACTTAATCCACCACCTATTATTTCATTCATAAAAAGTGGATCTTCTTTTGATTGGCCTACAGCCAAATTTGCTATATTTTCTGGAGAAAAACCATATTTTTCTAAAATGTCCTTTACACTAGTTTCTGTGATTACTCTCTTAGTAAGATCTTCATGTGTAAGTCCTCTTTTAGAAAATATTACTTCTTCAAAAAGATGGGAAAATGGACCGTGGCCTATATCATGTAGTAGGGCAGCAATCCTTAACTTTTGTAGGTCATCCTTAGATAAAAAATTTTTTGCAAAGAGTATATCGCCGATATATCCTGCCAAATATAGTGTCCCTAGAGAATGAGAAAATCTTGTATGGGTAGCACCTGGGTAGGCATAGTGAGCACCAGAAAGTTGTTTTATTCGTCTTAATCTTTGAAATTCAGGAGTATCGATAAGTTTTTGTTCTAATTCAGTTAGTTTAATATATCCATGCACTGGATCTTTTATTTCTAACAATTTTCTTTTCCACCTTAATTGAAGGTTTATGTGCTTAAGTTTATTTTTAACTTTTCTAAAACTATGGACCAGATGGATTCGTGAACTTCTTGGATAGGTCGGTTGCCATCTATTATTATCCAAGAATTTTCATAAGCTAATTCTAAAAAGTATTGACGCACACGTGAGAGGTAACTAAGATCTTTTTCATGAATATCACGATTTAGTACTTTTCTTTTAAAGGAGACCTCTGGTGGGATGTCTAAAATGATAGTTAGGTTGCATTCAGGTAGATTTTTATCTAGATTTTTAAGCCATTCTAGAGATAATCCATTTGCTGCACCATATGCTAAGTTGGATTGATAGTATCTATCAAAGATTATTATATAGTTTTTTCTCATGTATTCTTCAATTTCAGATTTTAGTTCCCAACGATTTGCTGAGAGAAGCATATGTTTTACTTCCAAAGGAACACATATTTTATTTGAAAGTATCTCTTCTATAAGTTTCCCCACCGGTGTTTCATAATTTGGAAACGAAAATTTTATTGCATTATAATTTGATTCAACTAGTCTTCTTAATAGTAAGTCTGTTTGAGTTTTTTTACCTGATTGATCAATTCCCTCTATAGCAATTAACAAGATTTATCTGCAATAAGGTTTAACGTCCATATTTAAAAATTATGCGATATTTTTATAACTTATAATTGGAATTGAACTTAATTAAATCTTCCTATGTAGAATAAAAAACTTTAACTTTATAATATTTTTTGTTATAGGGTGGGATACATGAGCGCTATAACAAAACTTTTTACTGCCAAGAAAGGACTCACAAGACCTTTTTTAAAAAGAGAAAAAATACTGCTTATTTATTCTCTCACGCTAATATTTGTTTTGGCTGTTGGTGTACGATTACTTACTGCTCAATATGGATTCTATATTAACGAGTTTGACCCATACTTCCAATATATGTCTACTGAATATATTGTAAAAAGTTTTGATAAAAATGGATTTGCTGGCATATTTGACTATTTTAACTGGATAGACAAAATGGCATGGTATCCTGAAGGTAGAGATGTGGCTTCAACCTCTTTTAGTGGACTTCATTATTTAGGTGCATTTTTATACCTTTTTTCTAGAAATGTTCTTCAACTAAATATTAGCCTATATGACTTCTTGGTTTTATTACCAGTCGTTATTGGTGGTCTAATTTCGTTAGCAATCTACTTTTTAGGAAAAGAAATAGGCGGAGAAGCTGTAGGAATTTTTGCAGGATTACTTTCTACTTTATCTCCACCATTAATATCGCGTGATTCATTTGGATGGTGGGATACTGAGCCTCTAGCCTATCTGTTTGGTATAGTAGTTTTTATTTTATTCTTGAGAGCTGTTGAAAAAGAAGACATTTCTATTAAAAGTCTAGTAGAAGCTTCAGTTGCTGGAATTCTATTGGGACTTTCTATGACAATTTGGGGGGGATCAATGTATTTTGTTGGGACTTTGGGAATTCTAGTTTTAGCTTCATTATTTTTTGTTAAATCTTATAAAGTATTTTTTGAGCACACAATAGTTTTAACCATATGGAATTTGCTTGTTAGTATGATTTTTAAGAAACCAGGTTATATGGTTATAGTTAATCCAGCAAATCTTATAATATACATTGGAATAGTAAGTTGTTTCCTCTTGATGCTTAAAGAGGAAAGAAAAGAAATAAAGATTGAAGATAAAATTTATTCGGTTTTAATGGCTGCTTTAATAGGCTTAACATTGGTTAGCTTTGGTGCGGTGGGAAAACTAACTCAAAGGTATCTTTCTGTAATTTTTCCATTTGAACTGTCACAGGAGCCTATTGTTGAATCAGTTGCGGAGCATGCTTCATCAACAGCTGTTGAATACTTTACCTTTTTCTCTATTATACTATTTTTTAGTGGCTTAAGCATATATTACATTCTCAAAAACATTGAGATCAAAAAGTTTTCTGCAATAATTTTTGCCATAACTGCTTTATATTTTGCTGCTTCTTTCGGTAGATTAATGATTTATCTAACATTTAGCCTAGCAATTTTGGGTGGCATAGGAATTATAGTTATCATAAGAACTTTATTTTCAAAATCCTCTAAATTCTCTTTAAAAAAGAAAGGTTCAGAGACTAATAATACCAGTTTTAAGTTGGTTTTCATTGCATTCTTTTTGATTGTTATGATTTTCAACTGTAGTGTATGGATTCGTTATGCAGATCAGCCTGTATCCCTTGTTACAGGCTCTACTGCATTTAAGATCACAAGCAACGACTGGATAGAGGCATTATCATTTATTCGTGAGAAAACACCTGAAGATTCTGTTATTATTTCTTGGTGGGATTATGGGTATTGGATACGAACCATGGGCAACAGAACAACTCTAGTTGATAATGCAACATTAAATACAACAAAAATAGCATTAGTAGGTAAAATGTTTTTATCAGATGAAGAAGAGGCAATAAAAATAATAAAGGAACTTGTACCTGAAAAAAAGAATGTATACGTTTTAGTTTTTACTGTTGGACAACAGATTCAACAAGGAGTATACTGGATAGGGGGTGGAGGAGAAGAGAGTAAATTCCCTTGGATGGCAAAGATTGCAAGATTAGATGAAAAAATGTACTATAATGAAAGTAACAATCAGCCTACAGAATATTTTTGGGAAAAAACAGTTTTAGGCAAAATGCTTCCATGGTTCCCAACTCAGGCACAATATGGCAATCAGATAATAACAGTTTACTACTATTATCAGAAAATTGGCGAAACTGGTGATCCTTATTTTGAGTTAGTATACAAATCACCCTTTAACTCCTATCTACAAGTACTTATCTATAAAGTCAAACTATAATATATGAGCAGTTATTAACTTATCAAACTCTTTAGGTATGCATATTTATCATCAGGAGAAAATTTAGGTGGATGAGGAGAAATTGTCTGAGAACCACATTGTGGACATGAATCTTTTAATGTATATAATAGACATTTAGGACATTTTTTTAGTAATGATTTCATCCTCATTCACCTCAAACCCTTTTTATTTGAAGTTCACACCTATTTTTTTTAGCTTCCTTTTGGAGTAAATCGTTAACTTGTTTTAAAAAGTGTTCGGCAATCTTATAATTTGGTGCTGAAAGAGATAGGCGATAATTTGGTGCGCCAATATATTTAATGCTTATAGATATATTATTTTCATCTTTTAGAGTGATAGCTGAACCTAGAACCTGTTTAATTATATCTAATCCATTGGGGGCATTAGAGGTGATCTGTATTATTTCATTTACAACTACTGGAGGGGGAGAAAGTTTTTCTTTTGCAACTTCGTACACTCTTTGGGAGAAGTCTTCTGGAAGAGAAATTTTTGTTAAAATTGAAGGCCCCTTTAGCAATAAGACGTCAATCATAGAATATAGTGAAGCATATTCTTCTAAGATTTTTTCAATATAACTTTGTAGAAGTTGCTCAGGAATCTGTAAGTCTAGTGCAACCTTCTTTAGAACACTTCTACTTTTTTCCTCTTTCTTTATTAAAAGCAATTTATTTCTTCGTTCTTCTTCTGTTAACTGGCGTAAGGAAAGATCGACTTCTCGTCTAACTTTGTCAACGCGTATAACCTTTAGAATAACTTTCTGATTTTCTTTTACATATTTATCAATATGCTTAACCCATCCTGATGATATTTCGGATACATGAAGAAAGCCATGGATATTACGATACTCATCTAATGTAACATAGGCACCAAAGGGTGTTATTTCTGTGACAGTAGCTAAGACAACTTCACCCTCTTCTGGTAATTGAAAATCCCTTTTTGGCATAATTAAATCATAGAAGGGTAAAGATGAGTTGGTTATAACTTTTCTAACATTTATAGTTACTATAAGGCCGTTTATTCAATTCTTGGTGCAAGATAGTAATTTAAATCAATTCCATAGGGGCCAATTTTAAAATTTAATTTAATAGGCATTTTGGATGAATATTCGAGTATAACATTTTCCGATACGGTAGAAAGGGCACCTATTATATCAACTAAATGTGGCAAACTGTATGTAGATGAACTCTCTTCCTTTATATCAATGGAAATTAGATCCTCATTTGTTTTATCAACTATAACTTTTGCAACACCTGTATCACCTTGTCCTTCTAATAGAAGTTGATCCTTGGTTGTTGTTAAGGTAACTGTTTCTGAAACCACTTGAATATCGTCTAGTAGTTTTTCTAAAGCTTTTGTCTTTATTACAATTTTTGAATTTAATGGTATTTTTGGTAGTGGTGTAGAAGTGCTATATGGTTCTATTAAGTGTAAAATATATTCTCTTTTATATGAATTAAATAGTTTAATTAAAAGGGCGTTTTCCTTCATTTCAAGTTCTATTTTGTCTCGTGAAGATGCTCTTTTTATAAATTTAACAAAATCCTCGATTTTCACCCCTATTTTTATTGGCTCAGAACATTCGTATTTCTCAAATGCAGTATTAGGCCAATTCAGGTCAATTAGAGCAATATGAGAGGGGTCCATTCCTCGGAAATTTATTCCTTGAGGGGTGGCTTCGAATGTGGCTTCTTCAACTAATGTAGAAATCGCCAAGGATACAGCTTTCCATTCTTCTGGGCTTTCACTTCTTGCTAGGAACATTTTTATCCCCTTTATTATTGAAATTCTTATTAATAAAAATTTATCTAAACTTGGTCTAGCCTTCTTACTATATTACCTTTTATTATCGCTTTGCCTCCAGTACTTTCGCATAATATCGAACTGCATGAGGGACATTTAACGTTTATTGTTGAATGCGAAAAAACTATTTTTTGGATCTTACAATTGGGACATTCTACTAAATAAAAAGCACTCTTTGGTTTTGGTAATAATATTTTTTCTTTTTTGGCCAATTTAAATGTCACCTTTCAACTATTTCAGATTTTCTTAAACGTACACCTTCTCGATGATGTATGTAATTGCATTGTTTGCATTTAAGTTTTAAGGTAACCTTTTTTGTTGTCTTCGCTGTACGTACAAGTTCAGG
Source organism: Nitrososphaeria archaeon (assembly GCA_014361085.1). Classification (GTDB taxonomy): domain Archaea; phylum Thermoproteota; class Nitrososphaeria; order JACIWG01; family JACIWG01; genus JACIWG01. The sequence goes on along the minus strand of JACIWG010000023.1, from coordinate 2,971 downwards.
GAACTTTTGTCCACCATATCCTTTCTTATCTCTTTCATGATGGCGTGCACCAGCTGATGATCTTCGTTCCCTACCTTTTTTATAAATTGATACAGAATGTAAAGTATGTGATTTACATCTTGCACAGTAAGTTCTAATTTCTTTAGGGATTTTCAAGGCCCTCTGCCCACCCTCCGCTAATAGACAACTTATTTAAAAATGGTTCGATGTTTCCACTTGGTAAAACTGCTACATCTTCTGGCTCTAATGGTCCATATTTTTTTAAATCAACTCCAATAAATGGAGGAATATCGGATTCGACTTTAACGAGGACAGTCCTTTTAATAACCTTTTTTCGCATCTCATCAAGCCTATTTATATTACCCATTTCTATGTTTTTGAGAAAAGTTTCTGTTTTTTGCTTGAATTTTATAATTTGATTAAATAAGAAACGTTCTTCTAAAGTCAAATTAGAAAGAGTTAATTTTTCAGAAGGAATCAAAAATAACTTCCTTGACCTTATTTCTATAAGTTTTTTTATAAGTGATAATATAATTGTTTTCTCTTCTTGGTTTAAAACCGAATTTATTGTAGATGAAGAAGAATTGTTATTTTTGTTTTGTTTGAAATATAATGCAATGTTGTTAAAAAAATTTTCATCTAATTTTGTAAAATCATTGTTCAATATTTCATTTAAAAGCACTTCATAAAGATGATTGATGTCAACTGATATTGACATGTGCACCATTATTAGGACATAATTCATGGTTAAATAATTTTATTTCAATTAAGGACAATCTAATGGCTCAGCTAGTCCCATACATGTGAGAAAAACAGCGGTCATTTCAGGAAGGATTATTTCCTGGTTTTTATAAGGACCAAAAACTTGTTCGTTCAATTCAAATTTTGGTGCATAATGTACATATACTTTGATTGGTTCTTGGGTAAATGCAATTGCATCAACTAGAGGATAGAAACTTTCAATTATTGTAATTTCTTTTTTAATGAAACCGGTTTCTCCATGCAAGGTTTCAGGCATTCTAAATATCCGATGTATATCCGTAGTAACGTTCGTATCTATTCTTATTTTTATCTTATCAACTATTTTTTCTAGAATAGATTGTAGTTCTTTACGTGTTATTGTTAAAAAATATTTTTGTAACATATCCCTAAGATAGTTCTCGTTTAGATTTTGGAGAGGGTCATTTAAAATGTCTTTAAAAAAAGATTTAGAGACACGGCCTAACCACCCTTTTTCATAAGGAAGTGGGAAAAGTTGGGAAAGCTCATTTAAAGTATACTCTTGATTTAAAATATTTGATATTTTAAATCCATTAAGAGTTAAATAATCAGATAGTTCCATACGGAAATTTTGATCTGCATCTTCATATAATGAATTTTCAACTGTCAAATGGTAACCTCTTTTTCCTGAAAAGTATATTTTCATTTCCTTTTTAGAAATTCCAAAATCTTCTATAAGAATATCCATTAATCTTACTATTTCTTCCTTACCATATTCTAATCCTTTTTTTGTAGGAATACTTATTACTTTAATCTTTTCTGATCCGCAAGCAGGACATCTTTTATTCTCATTCTTGGGGAAATAGAGTTTGCAACTATTACACAGAGTGAAGGAGATCATATAATCCTCCTTAACCATCAAATGATCTAGGTCAATATCAAATACAAGATCAGCGCCTTTCCATATTCGAGCGTTAATTGGAGCTGATGGGTCATCATAATAAGCTGAAGAATAGTAAACAGATTTTGGCGCTTCGTGAATTAAAAGAGCCCTTAGTTCACCCTCACTTTTTAAATTAATATGTCTAATCATTTTCTCTGGATAGAATGTTAAATAACCAATTTCTCGTTCAGACAATCTTTGTGGAGCTTGGATTTTATGCACATTTTCATAGTAATACTTCCTAAATATCTTTCTTAGGAAGTCTTCTCTTCTCTCCATAATTTTTCCACCTTTTTTAACTTATAATTTAATGGATGCGATATGTTATCGCAGGATTCATTTTTGTAGCACAAGCTTTGGGAGAAAAGAGTTTTGCAATCAGGTACATTATATTGTTTTCTACCACCTCGTAATCCAGCGATATGTTCTACTTGATATCTTGCAATTTTTTCGTTAAAATCAGGAGAAAAGGAAAATAAGCTAATAATTTCATCAATAGTTTTTCCTCTTTTTAATAAGAATGTTGTTATAAAAAAACGCTCGTAATGAGACAGATTTTTACCTGCTTTAATTTTATCTAATATTTGTGTTACACAAGGTGGGTCCACAGTTGGTACAAGATTTTTTGCTAACCTTTTAGGAAGTGGACGATTTTTTACTATATCCACAAGGTATTGAAGATTTTGAGGGACAACAGGGGTTGGAGCATCTTTAATTCTTTTATATATTTCTTGATATATTTTATCGCGAGCAAGTCTGATAATTTCTCTTCTTTTCAAATATACAAGACCATTGTAAACAATCTTGTTAACAATCTTCCAATGTATACTTTTTAATGATGAAGAAAGTTTAATGTAATCTTTTACATGAATTGCGTATTCATAATGTGAATTTCCAATAAAATCATCAACTTCAAGTATATTTATGTTCAACAACCTTTTTAAAATATAAGTTAAAACTCTTTTATTTTCTTCTGTTTTTAAAAAATGTTCTGCTCGATTTGCTTCATTAAAAGCAAATCTAGTAAAAACATCTTCCCGCTGACTGGCTTTGATAATAATTAAAGCTAGTATAAAAGAGAGAAGATCGGTGTCTTTATCTAAAGTATAAAGTTCCGGTGGATACCTTGAAGACATCAATCTCAGTTCACAACGCCTTATCACTTTTTCAAACTCATTAGATACAAAATCATTTAATGTTAGACCTAATTTTGCTATATACTCTTTAGTTTCTTCTAGGAAGGGATATTTTACTAGATCTTCTTCACCTAGAATTTGCATTTAAGAGGATGCACCCCTGATTTATTGT